>CAIZYO010000001.1 GCA_903937225.1 uncultured Chloroflexota bacterium
AGACGAGCACGGTGTCGCCGACGTTCAGGGCTGGACCCTCTTCGCCGTTTCGACCATGAAGTTCGCGGCTTGAGACCACGCCTTCGCTCTTGCCGCCAATGTCGACGAGCACTTCATCTGGATCAACGCGCACCACGATCCCGTCGAGCACGTCGCCCGACTTCAGGTTCTTGATTGGCGCGCCCGCGAACGCGAGCAGCTCCTCCATGGTGGTTGGCTCTGGGCCAGTCCAGACGCGCGCGGCTGGTGCCGGCGCTGCAGTGGGCGCTGACGCTTCTCGCGTCTCCGCCACTGGGGTGTTGATCTCTTGCGTGGCGATCTGTGCCTCGCCGCCCTCATCGGGGGCCTGCACCTTGACGCTCTTCCGCTTTACTGGCGCCTTCGCCTTTCGTACGACCGCCTCGCCGCCCTCGGCTGGGGTCTCGTTAAGGGACGTGTTCTCCTGGTTTTCAGTCACGTGTATTGGTACTCCTTCAAAATTTATTCGCGCTCACGAGGCGACACCACGCATGCAGAGCAGGTGGGGTAACCACGCGATCGCGTTCGGCGAGCCTACCATAGGCCCCCGCCCTCGGCCTCAAGGGAGCTGCAGCACCTGACCCGGCTGGATGGTGCGGGGATCCGTGATGTTGTTTAGGTCCATGATTGCCTTTACGCATCCGTCAGGGACCCCAATCTCTATGCAAATACCTTCAAGCGTGTCGCCTCTCTTGACTACGCGGGTTCGACTGGTTTCACTACTTGGCGCGGGGGTGGGCGACGGGGTTGGTGTCGGGGTCGCTGAAGGTGTGGCTGTCGGCGTTGCTGTTGGGAGCGGGCTTTCGGTTGGGGCTGCGCTGGCTGATGCTTCACTGCTCGGCGAAGGGGTCTCGCTCTCGGCGCTTCCGATCAGCGACTGCACAACCGGGCTGATCGCACTGATCACTGGGCCGCCACCAACGACGAGCAGCGCCGCGAGGACGGCGACCGCGATGAGACGTGCCCAGGGCCGGCGAGGTGCTGGCGGCACGAACTCGCCGTCGCTCAGAAGTGACGGGTCACCAATCGGCTGCTGCGGCGCGATGGTGGTTGCGAGTGAGCCGAGTGCCGCCTCTCTGGCCGCGCGAATCTCACATTCGGCGCCAACAAGACAGCGACCTTCACGCGTTTGATGGGAGAGCTCTGGCCGGGCGGCGTCCGCTCCGCAGCGACTCAGGCGGCGGGGTCGGTCGGGCTGAATGCTCCCCGCGTCGTCGAGAAGCCATGGGCACGGATTGAGCTGCGCGTCGTTCACGCGGTCAGGATACCCGACGCGCGCGCGTATGTGACCGATGCGCGGTGGTTGATTAGAAACGTGAGAGGAGAAAAACTCCCCAGGATGCCAAAGAGCCCGGCGACGACCTATCTTGCCGAGGAGCTGCCCCCTCAGTATTTTCGGCGCTGGAGAGCTTGACTTCCGTGTTCGGGATGGGAACGGGTATGGCCTCTCCGCTACAGTCACCGGGCTCCGCTTGGCGAAGTCCGAATTCATGGCTGAACATCAAATGTGTAGTTTCATCGGGGTGTATCTCAAGACCGCCCACGGGCGCCGATGAGGCGTCGTGGAGGTCAAGTCCTCGACCATTAGTAGCGCTTTGC
>CAIZYO010000002.1 GCA_903937225.1 uncultured Chloroflexota bacterium
CGATCAGCAACGACGATGCCGGTCGCCTGATTGATGCGGGCGCCGATGCGCTCGACGCTGGTGACGCCGAGGCTGCGCTTGAGTGCTTCTGGCGTGCCGCTGGAAGCGGTGATCTCAACCTTGCCGGGCGCGCATCCATTGGGGCTGCAGAGGCGCTGGTGCGACTTGATCGCGATGACGAGGCTCGCGAACTCCTGCAGGGGGCCAGCCAGAGCGGAGAGCAGGAGGTGCGCTTTGTGGCGCGGCGACGCCTCGCCGTACTTCACGTCACGGCTGGTCGACTGCAAGATGCCCTTGCCGAGTACCAGCGCGCGGAACGTGACGCGCCGAACGATCGCGCGCGCGCCGAAGTGGCTTCACGAATCGGCTGGTTGATTAAGGAAACAGGTGGGAGCGGCGTGCGGGCACGGCTCGCGTTCGCCCGCTCCCGCGGCGGTGTGGGGGATCGCGTGACTCCGCTGCTGATGGTCGGATTCACGGGAGTAGTCTCCGCTGCCGCTCTTGCGCTGCCGCGCCTTCGTGAGCCGCTTGCGCTGATCAAGGTAGACAACGCGAACGGTGACTTCTTGAGTACTGAGCCGTGGCGCCTTCTGACGGTTGCGCTTGTGCACGGCGGCTGGCTCCATCTCCTCTTTAATCTCTTCGCCATGGATCTTGGCGCGCGTCTGGTGCAGCGCCTCTACGGCACGCAGCGCCTCCTTCTCTGGTATCTGCTCGGCGTCGTTGGCGCATCGCTCGCGAGTGCAATCTGGACGCCGTTCGTACCATCGGTCGGAGCATCAGGTGGCGTGTTTGCCCTCTTCGGTGTCGCCCTCGGCGCGGAGTGGGCACACCGTCCACTCGTTGAGCGCGGCGTGCGCGCCGCTCTCGCACAGATTGGCGGACTGATCGCGATCAATCTCGTCTTCGGCCTTGGGCTGAATGTTGCGGGCGGCGGAATCGACAACGCGGCGCATCTCGGCGGTTTGGCACTCGGACTCCTGCTCGGTGTACTGGTGCCACCAACTCGTGCGGAGTCGATGCGTAGCCGTTGGGCAGGAGTGATCAGTCGCAGCGCCGGCCGCGAACAGCTCTACACCCTGATCGTGGCGTTCGCTCTTCTGGTCATCTTCATGAACTGGTACTCGCTTGCGCTGCTGCGCAGCACACTCCCGTTCTAGCCGTGTTTGCAACCCTTCTTTCGCCCGCAGACTTTTCACCCACACAGGAGGGTCGCATTGCAGCGGTCGCTGCGCTCGGTGGTCCATTCTTCACGACGAGCCTTGAGGAGCTTGCAGCGGCACGCGCCGCTGGGCTCCAGGGAGCACTCGTCATTGAAGACTCTGGCTCGCCTGAAATGCTCGCGGCTGTGACGGCGGCGTTGCAGACGGAGGCAGAGATCATTGCGATCCGTACAACCGCGTTAGCTCTGTCGGAGGCTGATCAAGCGGAGCCTGATCGAGCAGCAGAGATTGCGCGTCTTGCCGCGGCGCTCGCAGCGGGCGAGGGGAGGCATCGCATGCTGATCTGCGTTGATGCGCCGCTCGCACCGATCAGCGGCGCGGAGTGGGGGGCACTGCCAGCGGAGAGTCTGCTGATTGACCCGATCGCGGATCCTGATGCATGGCGTGCTGCGGCGAACCTCCCTGGTGATCGTGGCCTGATCCTTGCACTCGTTGGATCAGCCGGAGATCCGATTGAGGCGCGTGAGGTGCTTCTCTGGGGCCTCCAGTACGCCGCCTCGCTTGGCGGCCGCGGTGGCGCGCGCGTTGGATTCACCGAACGTCCAGCGCAGGTCAGAGGAGGGGGAGAACGCGCGGTGCACCCAGACCTCGCAGCGACTACCCATCGCGCGCTTGCGGATCTTCTGCGCCTCACCGCGGCAGATGCGGAGACCCTGAAGCGCGATCTTGATCCACGTTCAATCAGCCCCGCCGCTACACATCTCGCAGCACGAAAGCGAGAGTGACGCATGAGCGCTGAACTCCTCGTCCTCCCGATCGGGCCGCTCCGCACGAATGTTGCGCTGATCGGCGATCCCGCTCGACGTGAAGCGATCGTGATTGATCCCGCCATCCCATCACTTGCGGAGCTCGTTGCAGCGCTTGCTGAACGCGAGTGGAAACTTGTCTTGGCGCTGGCCACCCATGGCCACTGGGATCACATGGGGGAGCTCGCCGCACTTGCAGGGCATGTGCGCGCGCATGAGTCACGCGAACTCGCCATCGGATCACATCCACTCGATCGACACCGGCTAGAAGCCCCTCGACCGATGGCCGCACCATTTCCAATCCCAGCTGTGATCCCAACCCGCGATCTCTCCGAGGGGGATCGTATTCGTGCTGGCGCAATCAATCTTCTCGTGATGCATACGCCTGGACACACCGAGGGGTCCATCTCTCTGCACGACGAGGAGGCGGGGATTCTCTACAGCGGCGACACGCTCTTTCAAGGTGCGTGGGGGCGAACCGATCTCCCTGGCGGCGATGACGCAGCGATGATCGCCTCGCTCGGCAGACTCGCAACGCTCCGCGCCGAAACGCGCGTGATCCCTGGTCACGGTGCCGCGACCACGATCGGCGACGAGCTCCCCTGGATCAGTGACGTTGTAGCGAGTGGACGACTGCAGGTCACACGCCCGTGAGTGAAGAGGCGGCGGCCCTCCGCACCCTTGTAGCTGACGGGATCGCGGATGCGGAGTTTCTCGCGCATGCGTCACTCCTCGTTGATGCGGGAGTTCCGATCCTGATCTCCGGTCCATCTGACACGCTGACCTCGCGGATCGCCGATGCATTCGCACTCGCATCACCAGTCCCTGGTGCCGCGCAGAGTGGACGCGACATTGAGATTGAGAGCGGACACCACTTTGAGTGGCTTGCCGATCCAACAGGGATCGGCTGTATGGATCCGCTGGCTGGGAGTGCGCCGCGGAGCCCGCGCAGCAGTCGTCTGCGCATCCGAGGGCTCCTCGCTGGTCTTGACCCTCTGACGGCGCGCACCGCGCTGCGCGCACTCGGTCGTGGCTTCCCCGCAATCAGTGAGGCGAGCGCCGTTGATCTCGCCTCGT
The DNA here is from genome assembly GCA_903937225.1 of uncultured Chloroflexota bacterium. Lineage (GTDB taxonomy): Bacteria > Chloroflexota > Limnocylindria > Limnocylindrales > Limnocylindraceae > Limnocylindrus. Next base: position 3,047 of record CAIZYO010000002.1, read on the forward strand.
TACTGGATCGGCTGCGCAGCGACCCACACCGCCTCCCAGAGGGGGATCTGCGTGGGCTCGGCCTGGTCGTGATCCTTGACGAGTCGCGACTTGTCGCCGCGCACCTCCTCCATAAAGGTGAGGCAACCGAACGTCGCGCACCAACGCTACTTGCGGTCTGGGATGCGCGTGCCCGCGCATGGGATGACTTCGCCTGGGCGGCGGCGCCTGAAGCGGCGCAGCGATGCGGTTTCACCCAGCCCGAATACGAGTCGCGACGTCAGGAGCGCCTCGCGATCTTGCTTCAGGGCGAGCGTCAGTAGAGGCTCGGCTATCCTGCAGCCATGACGACGATCGCCTCTTCACCACACGAACTTCTCGCGGCGCTGCGACCCTCGCTCAGCCTTGCGCCCGACGGCACCCTGACGATTACCGACGCCACATCGATGCGCAGGGAGGGGGCGGCGATCATTGCCTGGAGTGCCGCGTTCTCCGCAGATGAGGCGACGGTGAAGAGTGCGCAGTGGCTTGCCCGCAGTGCCGCCGCCGCTAGCGGCATCTATAGCTCCAGTGCTGCGCCGCTCTACGCGGCACGCGCAGCAGGCGCATACGAAGGACTCAGCGTTCCAGCGATCAACCTTCGGGCGCAGGTGTTTGACATGGCGCGCACCGCGCTGGAGTGCGCGACGAGCATGGGCGGGGCGGCGCTGATCTTTGAGCTGGCCCGCTCTGAGCAGACCTACACCTTTCAGCGACCCGTTGACTACGCCACAAGCATCTACGCCGCCGCAATCGCCGCCGGATGGCACGGCCCACTCTTCATTCAAGGCGACCACTATCAATTCGTTGCAAAGAAATACGCCGCCGATCCCGACGCGGTGACGGCGGAGATTGCACGTGCCTGTCGCTTGGCGGTGGATGCGGGGTATCGAAACATTGATATCGATGCCTCTACGCTCGTGGACCTCTCTCACCCAACCGTTGCTGCACAGCAGCGCGTGAACGTGGAGCGCAGCGCAGAGGCGGCGGCGCTGATTCGGTCAATTGAGCCGTCTGGAGTGCAGATCAGCATTGGCGGAGAGATCGGTGAGGTTGGGGCGAACAACTCCACCGAGGAAGAGTTGACCGCTTATCTCGACGGCTTTGACGCGGAACTCGCGCGACTACACCCTGGCGCGCGGGGGCTGAGCAAGGTATCTGTTCAGACGGGGACGAGCCACGGTGGGATCCCACTCCCTGGCGGTGGCGTTGCGGAGGTTGCGTTGGACTTCGGCGTGCTTGAACGCCTCGGCGCGCTCGCGCGAGCGCGCGGCCGTGCGGGTGTGGTTCAGCATGGTGCCTCCACGCTCCCAGAGAGCCTCTTCCACCGATTCCCAGAAGTTGGCACCGCAGAGGTGCACCTTGCAACTGGTTTCCAGAACACCCTCTACGACCACCCCGCCTTCCCGAGCGAACTGCGCGCTGAGATCACCGCCTGGCTGAAGGCGAACGCTGCGGACGAAGCGAAGCCTGGGGATAGCGAGGAGCAGTTCATCTATCGCACGCGAAAGAAGGCGCTCGGCCCCTTCAAGCGTCAACTCTGGGAGGTTGCCAGCAAGGCGGAGATCCTCGACACCCAGCGCGCTCGTTTCCACTCGCTCTTTACTCAGCTTGGTGTGACGGGCACACGCGAACTCGTAAGCACGTGGGTGCCTGAGCTTCCAGATCCGCTCCCGCCGGCCCCAGCTGAGCTCGTCAGCGCGGTGCGCGGATAGCGGTTAGCGCTTAAAGGGCGCGGCTAGCCTCTCGTCACTCCCGCCGCATCAAGCGACTCCTCGAGGATCTTGAGCGCGAGCTCAACCTC
>CAIZYO010000003.1 GCA_903937225.1 uncultured Chloroflexota bacterium
ACGTATACGTACCAGTGGTATCGCTGCTCAGCGGCAGGACTGAAGAACCCGCGTACTGTGCCTGCAACATGCGTGGCAATCTCGGGTGGAACTGCGAAGACCTATGTCGTGAGGGCAGCCGACAAGGGTTCGTACCTGCGTGTGCGCATTACCGCTACCGCACCGACCGGCCAAGGGTTCAGGATGAGCCAGACCACGGGGATCGTGCCGAACTAATCGACGCACAAATGACGGTGAATAACGTCGCGCCATAACCCACCTCCGCCCTAATCAGCGACTGTCGCTGTTGCGCTGTAGCTCTGGCGTTCACCTGGCCCTTGGATTGCGCGGGATGCCACCACATCGCGTGCGTCCCGCATTGTCATCCCACAGGGCTGCCGTTCGGCGCGCATGCGCAGCACACTTTCGCCGAGGGCAAGGTGACCGTACTCCTGAATCGGACGTTGACTGCGTAGGGGTTCGCTGTCGGTGAACCCTGCTTCCTAGTTCTTGAAATGTGGGCAACCATCACATGTGGGAATTAAAATTGTAATAAGCACACTCGCAAGCCTTTGCCTGCTTGGCACATCACTTGTTGGCGCCCCATCAGCTGTGGCCGTACCTCAATCCACGCTCAATACTCGAATCACAGGGCAGGCTGAGTTTGGGGGCCTGACGAATCCACAGCGTGCCGCCGCATCACCAATGGTGGGTGCTGCGTCAATTGAATGCGAGAGCGCTGACCACAGCGTCACCGGGGCTACTGACCTCAGCGCAAGCCCCCCTGAATACGCAACGATCAGTGCCGCGGTGGCGGCGGCCTCCTCAGGCGATCACATCTGCATTGGGCCGGGGACATGGGCAGAGCAACTGGTCATCTCGCAAGCGCTTACCCTAACTGGCGCGGGCGAGGAAGCAACGATCATCCAGAGCCCCGCTGCGCTACTCCCAGTTTGTGGAGCGGATCTCGCAAATTACGCAAATACAGTGGCGCTTGTTGACATCTGCGGCTCTGTCGCCAACGTGTCGATTAGCGGACTCACCATTGACGGAGACTGGGATGGCGCAGGCCCCCTGAGCGGGATGCCCGCGAGCGGAAGAAGCGAGTTCTTTGGTCTCGTCGTGCATGGCGGTGCATCAGCGAGCATCAGCAACCTCACGGTTACCAACATCCACCAAGCGCATTCAGGAAGCTGGGGTGCGCAGCAGGGTCGAGCCGTCTGGGTCGGGCCCGCATCCACACTGAGCGCCTCAGAAATTCACGTGCTCAGATTCCAGAAGTCAGGCATCTTCGCATCTGGCGGAACAGGCGCGCTGGGCGCCGTAGCAACCCTCAATCTTTCAGACTCCCTCGTCGAGGGAGATCAACTTGCTGGAATGAACAGCGCGATCGCAATGAATGGCATCACAATAATCGGTGCGGACGCAATTCTGTACGGAGTCACATCGAGGGGAAACAAGTGTGATGTGGCGAGTTGCAGCTTTACATCGTTCGTCTCCGGGGGCCTGCTCATCTACGATCGTGCCGGCGTGCAGCCCGCGATGGATGTTTCTGTGACCGCAAGCATTTTTCAGGATAACGATTGGGGCGTATACACGAGGGTGAGAAAGTTTGATTCGTCGGTTGAGGTCAATGGGAACGATATCTCTTCCAATCGATATGTCGGGCTTGAAGTGAATGAAGGGAACGCGTCGTTCGCCAATAATGACATTGTCAGCAATGAAATCGTAGGAATTGAGGTTACGTCCGGTCTTGAAGGGGTTGCACCAGTCCAGGCTACCTTCACACGGAATCTCATTGAGGGAAACGGCGGAGTTCATGCGGCATCTAGTGCCATCCGCCTCGTCGAGAATCCAGGCTATGCAAGCCGCGCAAACCTCCTGTTTTCGAGCAACGCAATCATTGACAACTTAGGCGTGAGCGTGGCCCACATCTCTTCGACAGGTGCGCCGCTATCTACCGATGACGTTATCGTGGGCACAGGAACGTGGTGGGGAGACTCGGTACAACCTGTGGACGCGTCCATGAGCTTCACCTTTAACCTCCTTGACCCGCCCGATTCGCTCGCTCTCGATGCCAGCGACGAGTCGTACGGCTTCATCGTTTCCAGCGTTGCGATTGAGTCAAGCGTTGATCTCCCACCCCTCACGATTGCCTCTTCGGATCGCGCAGCAATGCCTACCCCAATCTCAATTGACTTCGGTGCAATCAGTGGCGGTGGCACCGTGACCGTCGTTCCGTCAGTACAAGCTGCGGAGGGGAACATCTCCTTTGGTGCCAATCCAAGTGTGATTGACATTGATTTCACGGGAACCTTCACGGGCTCCGTTGAGGTCTGCATTGGATACGATTCGTCGCAATACTATGCTGGATCGAGCATCCTCCTGTTCCATTACATTGGTGGGGCATGGGTTGATGTCACCAGTTCGGTAGATGAATCTACGCGACGTGTTTGTGGTTTGGTGAGTTCCTTCTCTCCGTTTGCTGCCGGCGAGGAGCTGGCCGTCTACGCCATCACCTACGACGCGAACGAGGGTACCCTCGCGGGCGGCGAAGTTACGAGCTACACATTCGGTGGATCCGCGATCACCGAGCCTGCCGATCCAACACGCACTGGCTACGACTTCGTTGGCTGGTTCCTCGATGACGGTGCCTGGGCAGCGCCCGCCTTCCCACTCACTCCGATCGAGAACACTACGGTATATGCGAAATGGAGCGCCGCGACCTACACCATCACCTACGACGTCAATGATGGGGCGTTGGCGGGCGGCGAAGACACGAGCTACATCTTTGGTGAAGTTGCCATCAGTGCACCCGTCAATCCGACGCGAGCCGGTTATGTCTTCGGCGGGTGGTACCTTGACGACGGCACCTTCCTGAACGCCGCTTTCCCATTGACGCCGACCGTGGACACCAGCGTTTATGCGAAGTGGACTGCGATTAGTAGCGGCGGAGGCGGCGGGATTAGTGGTCCAGTGAACCTCAGCGTGCCGACGCTTAGTGGGTATGCGTCGGTCGGATCAACAATGACTGTGTCGCCAGGGACGTGGATGAACGTCACGACGTACCTGTATCACTGGTACCGCTGTACCTCCGCAAGTTCGATCGTGCAGGTTGGGCTCCCATCGGGGTGCACGTTCATCACGCGAGATGTCGGCGCTTCCTACGCCATTCAAACCGCTGACATAGGCGCATGGCTTCGCGTGCAAGTGCGCGTTAGGGGCGATGGAGGGAAGGCCAGCCTCTTCTCCGCAACGAGCGCCCGCGTGGGTGCCAAGCCCGTCAGCATCAACGCCCGACCGCCTCGTGTGTCGAATGGGTTGGCTGCGGCCGGGTCTGCCCTCGCCGCAACGCGTGGTCAATGGACTAACGGTCCGGTCACGTACGCGTATCAGTGGTACCGCTGCACCAAGGCTGGGGTGAGGAACCCACGAACGATTCCAGCGGCGTGCACGGCCATCACTGGCGCTACCTCAAAGACGTACGTGGTGAGGGCTGCCGATAGGGGCTCCTTCTTGAGGGTCCGTGTGACGGCGACAGGGGTCACCGGGCAAGGCTTCAGGATGAGCCGCACGACGGGAGTTATCCGAAACTGATCTAGCACTGCGGCGCAGGGCCTTGGCTCGCGCCTCGGTGGCACCTCTCAGCGCGTTCAAGGGAGCTCCGTCACGCGCGGGGTAGCATAGGGCTACCACGCGAGAGGGAGGGGCCATGCAAGAGATCAAAGACCGCGCCGCAAGCCTTGCCGGGCTCGCCCTTGAGCGCGATGCGATCTACCTGTATGACCGACTCGCAGCAATCGAGAAGGATCCACAGCGACGCGCCGCATTTGAGTCCATTGCTGCCAGCGAGCGCCGCCACGCCGCGATCTGGGAGGCGAAGCTGACATCCCTTGGTGAGCAGGTGCCACCTGCGGCGCGACCGAGTTGGCGCGTCCGCCAGATCGCGCTCCTTGCGCGACTCTTTGGCACGCGCGCGGTGAGCGACGCCGTGAAGGCGCTCGAAGGGTATGAAGAGAGCGTCTATGGGGCGCACAGTGATGTGCCAGAAGTCCACGAGATTGCGAACGATGAGGCGAAACACGCGGAGATCTGGAAGGGACTCGACCAGACTGCGCGCGGCAAGGGGGCGAGCGCACACCGTGCGGCGGTCGTTGAGACGCAGGCGCGCGAGCCGTGGCACCGCTCTGGCGGCGGAGGCACGCTGCGTGCAGCAATCTTCGGCGTCTCCGACGGCCTCGTCAGCAACGCAGCGCTGGTGCTCGGTATTGCCGGTGCAACAAGCGGTGGCGATGGTTCATTCGTCGTGCTCGCAGGTGTTGCGGGCCTTCTGGCAGGTGCGTTCAGCATGGCGGCGGGGGAGTATGTCTCCATGCGCAGTCAGACCGAAGTTCTGGAGCGACAGATTGAACTGGAGCGCGCCGAACTTGAGGCGATGCCTGAAGAGGAAGAGAAGGAGATCGCCGCAATCTATCGTGGTCGCGGCTTCGCTGAGGCAGAGGCAGCAGCGATCGCTAAGCAGCTGATGGCTGATCCGAAGATTGCACTGGAGACACTGGTGCGCGAAGAGCTCGGGCTTGACCCAGAGGAGCTTGGCTCCCCTTGGGGCGCCTCAATTGGTTCTTTCCTCGCATTCGCTATTGGCGCATTCGTGCCGTTGCTGCCGTTCATCCTGCTGACGGGCGGGACAGCACTCGCAGTCAGCATCGGACTCACCAGCCTCGCCCTGTTTGCGGTGGGGGCTTCCGTAAGCCTGCTCACTGGCCGTTCGGCACTCTACTCGGGTGCGCGTCAGCTTCTGATTGGGATCGGGGCTGCTGGGATCACGTATCTGATCGGCAGCCTGATCGGTGTGAACGTCTAGATGCTGCCGCTCCCACCAGATCCGGTGCTCTTCTCCGTTGGGCCGCTTGAGGTCCGTTGGTACGGACTCCTCTACGCGGTCGGACTCTTCGCCGTCTACCAGTTCATGATGCGCGAAGCGAAACGACGGAAGTTAGATGCGGAACTGATCGCCAACGGTCTGATCATCATCTCTATTGCCGCACTCGTTGGTGGTCGCCTGTATCACGTGATCGATGCCTGGGATCGCTACTCGGCGAATCCGATCGGTGCACTCATTCCGCCCTATGAGGGGCTCGGTGCTCCCGGCGGAATCATCACGGGCGCAATCGCGCTCGCGATCTTGCTGCGTCGCTGGAAGCAGTCGCCGTGGGGCTGGGTGGACGTTGCAGGACCTGCCATCTTGGTGATGCAGGCGATTGCCCGGTGGGGGAACTGGTTCAACCAGGAGCTCTACGGACTGCCAACCGATCTCCCGTGGGGGCTCGCCATTGAGTGCGCCTACCGAACGGCGGAGACCAGCTGCAGCGCGATCGGCGAGACTGCTCGATTCCATCCGCTCTTCCTTTATGAGTCACTCTCTGGCCTTGCTGGCGCACTGATCTTGCCTGCGCTCGGGGAGCGGCTGAAGGGCCGGATCGTGCCTGGCCTCATTGGACTCTCTGCGCTTGCCTGGTACTCCGTCACCCGACTTCTTCTTGAAGGGTTCCGTTTGGAGAACTGGCGCGTGGGTGACATCCCTACGGCGTACTTCGTGATGGGCGGCATCTTCCTCGTCACGCTTCTGATTGCAGTGCTCCGCGTGCGTTCTGCGATCCCTGGCGGGGGCACCGCGAAGGCACGGGGAAGGCGTCCCCAGACGAAGCGGCGGGCGCGGCGCTAGGATTCGGGAGAGCAGGAGAAGCGGAGGGGATATGGCAGGGATTCAGCGACGTAAGGTCACCGTCATCGGCGCAGGGAATGTTGGCGCCACCACCGCACAGCGCATCGCCGAGTCCGGTCTCGCCGATGTGATCCTCGTTGACATCGTTGAGGGGCTTCCGCAGGGGAAGGGTCTCGACCTCGCCGAAGCTGCGCCAGTGATGGGGCACGACGCCCGCATCATCGGCACAAACAACTACGACGACACGAAGGGCTCGGACATCATCGTGGTCACGAGCGGCATCGCCCGCAAGCCAGGGATGAGCCGTGATGATCTGATCAACACGAACGCAGGGATCGTCCGCAGCGTTGTCACCGAGGCAACGAAGCGCTCACCAGACGCGATCCTCGTGATCGTGACGAACCCTCTTGATGCAATGTGCCACGTGGCGCTGAAAGCCTCAGGCTTCCCGAAGAAGCGTGTCATCGGCATGGCCGGCACGCTCGACTCGGCGCGCTTCCGTCACTTCATCGCAACGGAGACCGGGGTCAGCGTGGAAGATGTGCGCGCCTTCGTCCTTGGCGGACACGGCGACACGATGGTCCCACTCCCGCGCTACTCCGCAGTTGGCGGGATTCCGCTACCAGAGATGCTAAGCGCCGAACGTATTGAGGCGATCGTCAAGCGGACGCGAAGTGGTGGGGCAGAGATCGTGGAGCTCCTCAAGACGGGGAGTGCCTTCTACGCACCTGCGGCAGCAACCTTTGAGGTGGTGGAGAGCATCCTGCTCGACCGTCGCCGCCTGATCCCATGCGCCGCATATCTCGAGGGCGAGTACGGCGTGCAGGGGCTCTACGTTGGTGTGCCGGTGGTGATCGGTG
>CAIZYO010000004.1 GCA_903937225.1 uncultured Chloroflexota bacterium
AGGCGAGCGGAACGGACGTCGCCAGTAGTTGTGCGGCAAGCGCGAGATAGGCGGCATCCACGGCGGCGGGATCGCCGATCCCATCAGCCCCCGGATCGTACGCACCCATCACGAGGCGAATGGGGACCCCTGCCGCCGTCAGGTGCGCAACATCTGCCGACGCACGGCGCATGTTCGCTTGAATCACCGTCCCAACCGGCCTCCCTGCGGCGCGTGCGGCAAGGACGATCCGGTGCAGCGCGTCGAGGCTCTCCCCGTGCTCCGCATCAACGCGAACAAATCCGTTGACCCGCCGGGCAACCGTAAGGATCTCTTCAAGGCGTCCAGCGGCAACGCGCTCCCCCTCCGAGAGGCCGATCGCCGTGAGCTTGACGCTGACGTTCGGTTCAAGTCCTGCCGCAGCCTGCGCTTCGAGGAGCCGCGACGCATCCGCTGCGTACGCGTTTGCCGCCGCGCCAGTGGACGCCTCACCGAGTCGATCCAGCGTGACGGTGAAGCCTCGTCGCTTCGCCTCCAGCGCAACTGCGACCGCCTCTTCAATAGTGTTCCCCGCAACGAAGCGCTGGACCGCACGGCGTCCCCATCCGGTGCGCTGCACCAGTGTGCCGAGGGCTGCGGCGCGACTCATGCGCAGCAACACGGCGCGACTAATCGCGAAGAGTGGATTCACAGTACCTACGCTCGATCTCGGAGACGCACCATCGCCTGAACGGCCTCGTCTACCGACCAGGCGATCTCACCGACTGATTGGATTGCACCGGAGACAAAGAGGTTGATGCCGTCTGCTGGTGCAACGCCGCGCCTGCGCACCATTCGAAGATCGGTACAAAGTCCAACGATCCCCTTGTAGCGACTCGGATCCGCCGCGCAGAGCTGCGTGAAGATGCCGATCTCTGTTGCGGTGCCGTCATCCACTTGCGCCCCATCAATCCAGGCGAGCACCGCGTTGGCAGCGCGGACCCCCGCAAGGTCTGTTGTAAACACCGCCTTCGGGTCAACCCCCTCCTGCTCCACGAACTGCTCGTGTGGGACGAAGACTTCGAAGTCCAACGCGCGAAGGCGCGCAGCTATCTCAGAGAGGAAGCCGCGCTCACCTGCATTAAAGAGGGGCCCGGCGAGGTAGATCTTCATAGGACTAGTTTCGCCGAATGGCGCAACTCCTGCTTGGACAGTTCCACGATTCACGCTACGCTCTCCCTAAGGCTAGGCGCCGCCTGGCGACATGGAGGTGCCCCTATGAGCGAGCAGGTCAAGATCACGGTGCGCGACAACGGATCACTGAAGATTGCTGGCGATTTTACGATCGTTGATGTTGAGGGGAACGAGATCCCGCACGAAGGCGACAGCACCGGCCTCTGCCGTTGCGGCCACTCGGCGAACAAGCCCTTCTGCGACGGGTCGCACAAGGAGAAGTTTGAGAGCGTGGTTCGCGCCCCAGAGAAGGCTTAGTCGAGCGGCACCTCTGGCGCGCTGATCTCTACCGGCCTGGTGCGGCGTAGTTCGCGCCGCCCGCGCAGCATCGCCCAGACGGGGAGCAGGATCAGCACTGCGCCGAGCAACCCGAGCGTTGTGTAGCTGGCAACCGCAACCACAACGCCAGAGCCGAGCGCGGCTGCGGCGGCGGAACTCCAGATCAGCGCGTCGGTGATGCCCTGCAGTCGCGTGCGCTCGTTGACGGAGAGGCCTTCAGTGAGGAGCGCAGAGCCGGCGACGAAGCCGAGGTTCCAACCCCA
>CAIZYO010000005.1 GCA_903937225.1 uncultured Chloroflexota bacterium
CTCCCGCCCGGACTGAAGGCGGCGGTGGAGTGGGCGTCTGACGAACTCGACGACGATCGTATTGAGTGGCTGCGTTCACTCCCAACCGAGCGTCGCCTCCGTTACGGCGAGATCAGCGTCACCTTCTGCCACGCCTCACCAGGCTCACGCACCATTCCGTTGAGCGCCGACCTTGATCCGTCCACCACGTTGGAGCTGATCGGGCAGACGGATGCGCGACTCGTCTGCGTCGGCTTCACGCACCAGGCGCGCGTCAAAGATTACGGCTGGAAGGTGCTCGTGGATGCTGGCTCTGCTGGACTTCCGTATGACGGTGAAGCATCTGCCGCGTTCGCGGTGATCGACATTGATCCAGAGGCGGCCACGATCAGCGCAGAGATTCACCGCGCAACGTATGACATGGAAGCGGTCAGCGATGCGATCACCGCGCGCGGGCTTGCGGGCGACGCGTATCGCGCAGCAACGGTGCGCACGGGGAAGATGGTGCGATGAGCGAAGCGCATCGCGTCGTCGTCACGGGGATGGGGGCTCTCTCCCCACTCGGTCGCGGCGTGGACGCGCTCTGGAGCGGTCTCCTTGCGGGACGCTCTGGCATTCGCCGTCTCGAAGGGCTCGACCTCACCGGACAAGAGGTGGACTTTGGCGGACAGGTGCCGAACTTCGACCCTTCAGACATCCTTGAGGCGAAACAGATCAAGCGACTCGATCGCTTCGCCCATTTTGCTATTGCAGCATCAGTAGAGGCTCTCAGCTCGGCTGGCCTCCCAGCACGACTCAGCGATGCGCAGGCGCTCGGCACCGCAACGATCATTGGTTCTGGACTCGGCGGCGCCACCACGCTCTTTGAGCAGGCGCTCAGCTTTGCGGCAAAGGGGGCGGGACGCGTCTCGCCATTCCTGGTCCCTGGTGCCATTGGCAACATGGCGGCGGGTGAGGTTGCGATCCACGTCAACGCACAGGGCCCATCATTCGGTCCAGTGAGCGCATGCGCCACCGCTGGACACGCGATCGGCGAAGCGTATGAGGCGATCCGTCGCGGAGACGCGGAGCGCGCGCTCGCGGGCGGCTCAGAAGCGGCACTTCATCCCGTCGTCATCGCCGGTTTCAACAATATGCGCGCGCTCTCACGAAGTGCGAGCAGCGTTGAAGGCGGAGACCCATCTGCCGCATCACGCCCATTTGACAGTGCACGCGACGGCTTCGTGATGGCTGAAGGTGCGGGCGTCTTGCTGCTTGAGCGACTCGATCTCGCGCTCGCGCGTGGCGCCACGCCGCTCGCAGAGATCGTCGGCTACGGAGCGACGGCCGACGCGCAGTTCATCACCCTCCCCGCACCTGGTGGATTCGGCGCAGTTCGCGCCGCACGTCGCGCGCTGGAGAAGGCGGGTCGTACGGGTGGCGACATTGATCACGTCAACGCGCACGCCACCTCAACGCCCGAAGGGGATAAGGCGGAGCTCGATGCGATTCGCACGATCCTTACTGGTGCAACTGATGCCGCGGCCGCTGCGAAAGCGGATCGCGCCGCGCTGCGCGCCACGGTCACCGCAACGAAGGGGAACATCGGTCACACACTTGGCGCCGCGGGCGCGCTCGGCGCTGCGGCAACGATCTGTGCGATGAGAGATAACCGCGTTCACGCCACGCTCAATCTCACCGATCCTGATCCACTCGTTGGCGCGCTCGACATTGTTCGCGGCACGCCACGGGACGGCGAGATTCGCCTTGCGCTCGTGAACGCCTTCGGCTTCGGCGGCCAGAACGCGGCGATTCTCCTTGCCAAATGGGAGGGTCGCTGATGCCAGAACGCCGCCGTGACCAGCTCCAGAAGCGCGCACTCCGTGCGCTTGAGGCGGCGCGAGAGGCGGCACGACGTGCGCGTGGCAGCGGCGTAGGCCCCGCGCAGAGCGGCGTGATCAGCCCGTCAACACCGTCAACTCCGCCAATTGAGCGCTTCACCACGGAGCGCCGTATGGCGGAGCGCGCCGCGCCGCCGCCCGTGATGCAGACGACACCTCCACGTCCGCGGCGCGGCCAGATGCGTCTCAACGCCCCACCTCCAGAGCTGCGCATCCCAGGACAGGGGGCTACACCATCCGATTCACCATCAGCGAGCGCACCCGCATCAGGACCGCTCACCGGCGAAGAGGCGAACCTTGTTGAATTGATCGACCGACTCGCCGCCGTTTCTGGCGGGAGCGGTCTCGCCGAGATCGAGATCTCGGTGGCTGGGACGCGCGTGCTGGTCCGAAGTCGCGCCGCCGTAACAGGGGGCGCTCCGCGCACTGCTGAAGCGCCACACGCCGAATCAGCAGCGACGCCTCCGCCTTCTGCACCTGTGTCAGACGCGTCGCCCGAAACGAGCGTCGCGCCAGCGCCTGCGAGTGGAGTCTTCGTCAACGCACCGCTGACGGGCATCTTCTACGCCGCCGCATCACCTGGCGCCGACCCAATGGTGAAGGTGGGCGACACCGTTGCAGTGGGCCAGCCGATCGGCCTGATTGAGGCGATGAAGCTCTTCAATGAGATCAAGTCCGACAAGGCGGGGCGCGTTGCACGCGTCGTTGCCGAGAACGGTCGCATTGTGAAGTCCAAGACGCCGATCATTGAGCTTGAGTCGTGAGCGGAGGCGCGTCATGAGTGAGCAGCGCATTGGTGGAACGACGGGAAGCGCGCAGATTCCGAATCGAACGACGCACATCACCGGCTGGGGTCATGAGGTTCCCGCCGCAACGTTGACGAATGCGGACCTAGAGAAGATCGTTGAGACGAGCGACGAGTGGATCACGACGCGCACGGGAATTCGCGAACGCCGTATTGCATCAAAGGGGGAGACGACCGCCTCCATGGGGGCACTCGCCGCCGCACGTGCGCTCGGCGTTGCAGGGATCAAGGCCGACGACGTTGATCTGATCGTTGTCGCAACCCTGACGCCGGACCACCTGATGCCGAGCACCGCCGTGTTGATCAAGGGTGCGCTGGGGAGCACGCGCGCCGCCGCGTTTGACCTCTCCGCCGCCTGCTCCGGTTTCGCATACGCGTACGCCGTGGCGCACGGGTTCCTCACCGCAGGACTCGGACAGCGTGCACTGGTTATTGGCGCGGAGACGCTCTCACGCTCTGTTGACTGGAGTGATCGTTCCACCTGCGTCCTCTTTGGTGATGGCGCGGGGGCAATCGTCCTTGAGGCTCTCGACCTTGAGGCGGGGCAAGGGGCTGCGTCTCGACCAGGGACGCTCAGCTTTGAGCTCTCTGCGGATCCGAGTGGCGCGTATGCGCTCTGGATCCCTGGCGGTGTCGGTGAGGGGGCTGATCCGCTGATCAAGATGGATGGCGCAAAGACCTACGTCTACGCAACGCGCACCATGGCGGCGGTTGCAACTGCGGCGATTGAGCGCGCGGGTCTCACGCCAGCGCAGGTGGATCTGGTGATCCCGCATCAGGCGAACATCCGCATCATTGAACACGTCTCCAAGGCGATCAACTATCCAATGGAGAAGATCTTCGTGAACTTGGATAAGTACGGGAATACCTCTGCGGCGAGCATCCCGATCGCGCTCTCTGAGGCGGTCGCCGCCGGCCGATTGAAGCCTGGCGACGTCTTCTGCACCGTGGCGTTCGGTGGCGGCTACACATCGGGCGCATTTGTCACGCGCTGGGGTGCCGATCCTGCTCACGGCGCGCGTGCCGCGAGTGTTGATCCGGCAAGCATCCGCGTGGTGCGACCTGAGGGCGGCGCGAAGGCCGATGAGCCACCCGCCGTCCTGCAGGCGTTTCTTGACCGTCGCCACAGGTAGACTCAGATCAAACGCGTGAAGGAGGGTGAGCATGTTTGAGTTGAAGGGCTACGCAGCGATCGTGACTGGTGGCGCACGAGGGATCGGTCGCGCCATTGCGCTCGCGCTCGCTGATGCTGGTGCCGACGTGCTGATCACCTACAAGGGGAACACCGCCGCCGCCGACGCCGTGGTTGCGGAGATCAGCGCCAAGGGTCGAAAGGGGCTCGCCATCCAGGCCGATGCTGCCGACCCAGACGCCGCGGTTGGCGTGGTGGCGAAGGCGATGGAGGCGTTCGGCAAGGTGGATCTTCTGGTGAACAATGCAGGGATCACACGCGACACGCTCATCCTGCGCATGACGCCAGAGCAGTGGCGCGAAGTGATTGATACCAACCTCTCTGGCGCCTTCTACATGACGAAGGCGGCGGTGAAGGAGATGCTGCGCGCCAAGAGTGGACGCATCATCAACATCACGAGCGTCTCTGGCCAAGCAGGGAACGCCGGCCAGGCGAACTACAGCTCGGCGAAGGCGGGGATGATCGGCCTCACCAAGGCAACGGCACGCGAAGTGGCGAGCCGTGGCATCACCGTCAACGCGGTGGCGCCAGGCTTCATCACGACCGAACTCACCGCCGACCTCCCTGACGCAATCAAGGAGGGCGTGAAGGCACAGACGCCACTCGGTCGCTTCGGTGAACCGGACGAGATTGCGGCTGCGGTGATCTACCTCGCCTCACCCGAAGCTTCGTACGTCACCGGCCAGGTGCTAGGAGTGGACGGCGGACTGGTGATGATGTGACGCCCGCGGGAAACCGCGGCGCGCCACTCAGCGCAGCGCTCGCACTCCTCGCCGCAATCACCCTCTCCACCGCCGTATGGGCGGGAGTTGCGGTTCCGCGCACCGCCGCCGTTGTCCGCGAAGTGGTGACGCAGGAAGTTGTCACCACAGCGACGGCAGGCGAACTCCTTGGTGACGATGGTCGCTACACGATCCTCTTCTTAGGGAGCGACAAGCGCTGTCGCAAACTTGGATCACCACTTGGGGCGGAGCGCTGCAGCAGCCTCGAGTCGAAGGTGAGTGCGGCGAGTGTGGAGGGGGCGGCAGCACGCGACCTCTATCCATACATCTGGTCAAACGTTGCAGACGTTGCACTCGATCAGGCGCGCAACCGTGCAGGAACCGAGCGGACCGACACGATGACGCTGCTGACCGTGGATCCTGCAACCGGAGAGGCGGCGGCGCTGAGCATCCCGCGCGACATGGAGCGTTTCCCGCTCAAGCCGTCGCTCGCCCGCGACTTCTGCAGGCCGGGGAGCACGCGCTTCAACACCAAGGTGAATGCGCTCTACGTCTACGCCCAGCTCTGCATGAAGGCCACACCAGCACTCCGCGCGTGGGAGCGCTCATCGCGCGCCGCAGAGAAGGTGCGCGAGAACCTCGCCTACGCGTTCAACATCGAGATTGACGACTGGGTGCTCGCCACATTCGGCGGGGCCGATGTACTCGGAGCGGCACTCGACCGTCTCGCCCCTGCACCAACGCTCGTTCACTTGGATGACAAGAGTCGCTTCGCGGCGTGTCGGACGAATCGACTCAGGACTGGGAACGAGATGGGCTACATCGATCGCAACCTCCGTTCCAATGCGAAGTACGGTGATCTCCTCTTCTTGCGTCCAGGGAGTGCGGATCGCTTCGGCGTGCGTAGTGCCTGGGCCTACGCCAACTGCCGAGAGCCTGAGTCAAACGGGGTGCGCACGACCAGTCCGTTCTTCGTCCCTGATTCGTGCCCTGTCACTGGGCGGAGCGCCGAAGGGTGCATCTTTGATGTTCCAAGTAACCTCTGGAGCGGCTTCGCGCGCGCACGAAAGTACGACGGCGATACCAATCGGATCCGTCGCGCACAGCGCATCCTCTCCGCGATCACGGTGCGCGTCATTGACGCGGGCGCGGAGGTGGCGACGCAACTCGCGACACTCGCCGCCATGCGCTGGTACGCCTGGGCCGACCGTAACGCCGCGGGGGTGGTCCGCGACTGGAACCTTGGTCCGGCGCTCGTGCGCGGCAGCATCAGCCCAGACGACGTCAGCGAGATCTTCGGCTATGTGGCCACCGCGCGTGCGCAACTCGTTGCCGGCCCAGACGACCCAGCCGGCTGGCGACCAATGTTGCTGCTCGGTCAGCGCGTCACGCTCCCGAGCGGCACGAGCTGCCGCGTTGCTGGCGCGTCACTCTTTGGCGGAGATAACTTCAGCGGACGACTCGCCTGCACGCGCGCCTGGGTGGGTGCTGCGTTTGGACCGGTGACCGCAGCGCCTTAGGCGCTGACGCCGATCAGCTAGGCGCCAACGCCAATCAGATTGGCAACGAGGACTGCCGCGTTCAGTACGAAGAGGAGCACGACCGCAGCCCATCCCGTGATCTGCAACCAGCGCGGGCTTGCATGCGCGCCCAGCAGCACGCGACTACTTGCGAG
>CAIZYO010000006.1 GCA_903937225.1 uncultured Chloroflexota bacterium
GACAGGAACCGCCACTTCCGCAGCCGAACAATTTTCGATCTGACGGAGCTCGCCAGGCTCTTCCGCAAGCTTAGTTCTTGGATTGAAAGCCGGAGCCGAAAGAGCGGCCCGCATCGCGGTATATCCCGATTGCTGGTTCGTCGAATTGGTTTGGAAGAACGAAGTCAAGATCGGAGATCGGTCCAGAGCTGCGACCATACCGACACACGACAGCGTTTGACGAAGCGATCTCCGCACTAAAGGCGGGGGGAGTGTTCCAAGCTGACTGATGCGAGCCCCTGCAGCTAACCCCGCAGAGTTACGGGATCAGACGAAGTAGAGGAGCGCGAAGAGGAAGATCCACACCACGTCAACGAAGTGCCAGTAGAGAGAGCTCGCCTCCACCATGTCGTGGTGCTTCGCGGAGAATTGCCCAAGGCTTCCGCGATAGAGGCAGACGCCGAGCATCAGCACGCCACCAAGCACGTGCGCGCCGTGGAATCCGGTGAGGATGTAGAAGGTTCCGCCGAAGGTGCCGTCCGCGACACCGAACCCGAGCTGCGAGTACTCATAGAGCTGGCCGATCAAGAAGACCACCCCGAGAATCACCGTCAACATCAGCGCGCGATTCATCCCAATCCGATCTCCACGACGGATGCGCCAAACGGCGATCTGACAGGTGAGCGAGCTGATCACCAAGAGGAGTGTGAGGACCGACGGAAAGAGAATGTGTTCCTTAATCAGGAACGCTTCGTTCCCTTCTGGTGGCCATGTTCCAGCCGACACGCGAAGGCTGAAGTAGGCGGCGAAGAGGCCGCCGAAGAACATGATTTCAGAAACGATAAAGAGAAGCATCCCTAGGACGGGATTGCCGAGACCCTTCTTTCCGTGTCCCGCAGCACCGTGTGCGGACGAACCGTGTCCGCTCACCGTCTCAGGTGCGCCGTGCTCCGTTGTGGCGAGACTCATGCGTGATCGCTCCCCGATCGTCCGTGACGTGCATCGAAGAGCGGGCGTTCAGAGGTGATCGCGGGAAGGCGATCAAAGTTCCATGCCGGCGGCGGCGAAGAGGTCGCCCACTCCAACGTGTTCCCCTCCCATGGATCTGGGCCCGCATCTTTCCCGTTTCGGAGCGAGATGTAGATATTCCAGAGGAGTGGAAGCGTGCTGATTCCAACGAGGAATCCGCCAACGGTTGCGGCGAGATTCAGGTCATTCCACCCGGCGGTTGGCGAATAGTCCGCAATGCGGCGTGGCATCCCCATCAGGCCGAGCGTGTGCATAGGGAGGAAGGTCAGGTTGAGTCCGATCATCGCAATCGCAAAGTGCAGCTTGCCGAGACCTTCGTCCAACATCTTCCCGGTCATCTTGGGGAACCAGTAGTAGAGGCCCGCCATGATCGCCAGGAAAGAGCCACCGAAGAGGACATAGTGAATGTGCGCAACGATCCAGTAGGTGGCGTGCACCGCGTAGTCAACCGGAACTGAAGCGCTGAAGACACCGTTGATGCCGCCGATCAGGAACATGGAGAGGAAGCCGAGAGCGAAAAGCATTGGCGTCTTGAACGTGATCTGACCGCGCCACATCGTGGCGATCCAGTTGAACATCTTCACGCCGGTTGGTACCGCAATGAAGAACGTCATCACAGAGAAGAACGGAAGGAAGACGCTCCCTGTGGTGAACATGTGATGTGCCCAGACAGAGAAGCCGAGTGCGCCGATCCCCGCAGTGGCGAAGACGAACGCCTTGTACCCAAAGAGTGGCTTACGGCTGAAGACTGGGATGATCTCTGAGATCACACCCATGCCGGGGAGCACCATGATGTACACCGCTGGATGGCTGTAGAACCAGAAGATGTTTTGCCACAAGATTGCCGAGCCACCCGTTGTTGGGTCGAAGAAGCTGCCTCCGAAGTTACGATCGATAAAGAGCATGATCAGCGCGCTCGTGAGCACGGGGGTTCCCATGAGGACAAGCACGCTCGTGACGATGATCGTCCAGACCATGATCGGCATGCGGAAGAGGGTCATGCCGGGCGCGCGCATGCGGAAGATGGTGACCAAGAAGTTCACCGCACCCAGGATTGAACTTGTTCCAACCAAGATGACCGCCATGATCCAGAGATTCATGCCGGGTCCAGGGCTGTACGTGATGTTGCTGAGTGGCGGATACGCGGTCCATCCGGCATCCGCTGCGCCGCCAAGGAAGAAGCCAGACGCGGCAATCAGCCCAGAGAACGGGATCATCCAGAAGCTGAGCGCGTTGATTCGCGGGAATGCCATATCCGCGGCGCCAATCTGCAGCGGAACAATGTAGTTGCCGATCCCCGCAAGGAACGGAATGATCACCCAGAAGATCATCACCGACGCATGCATGGTGAAGAGCTGGTTGTAGACCGACTCGTCCATGTACTGAAGGCCTGGCTGTGCTAACTCGGTGCGCACGCCAAGTGCGAGCAGTCCGCCGATGGCTAAAAAGATAAACGAACTGATGGTGTAGAGGATGCCGATCTTCTACTGATCGGTTGTGGTCAGATAGTCATAGAGTCGCGAGCCCTGCACTCCAGTTGCTCGTGCCGCGGTGGTTGCCATCTCTGCCTCCCCTTCCCTACTTAGTTTGCCGTGATCTCAAAATCGGCGTACATCCCAGAACTGAAGTGGCCTGCAATGTTGCAGAGCACAACGTATTTGCCTGGTTCAAGGCTGAGGGTCAGCGTCTTTATTTCGCCAGGCGAGAATTCGGGCTGCTCACCGATCGCATCGAGCGCGGCCTCGTCGAGGCGACTCGTTGCAGGATCAACTTGGTCGAGAAGAGCCTCGCCGCCAGCGTCCGAGCGGACGACAATGAACTCATGCGGGATGTTTCCCGCGTTGGTAAGGCCAAACGTGACCTCGCCCGCAGCGGCAGAGGCTCCGCTCAGGGTGATCGCCCACTCCTTCACTTCGGCAGTGAAGTCCGCGTCTACCGCGACCGGAGATTCGCTCGGTGCTGGCTCTGGGGTCATCTCAAGGAGCCACGCGTCGTACTCCTCACGCGTCACCACACGCACCGTGAATCCCATGGCGTGGTGCAAGAGACCACAAAATGCTGAGCACTGTCCGGTGAAGGTGCCGAGCTTGTTCGGCGTGAACTCAAAGTGATTCACCTTCCCAGGGACAAGGTCGCGTTGGAAGAGGAACTCCGGAATGTAGAAGCCGTGGTTGACGTCCTGTGCCACCAGCGTCACTTCAATACGTTCATCAATGGGAACCACCAGTTCGGGGTAGTTCTGCGCGGTCCCGTAAATCTCAAAGCCTGCGTCTGGATAGGCAAACTTCCACTGCCACTGGTAGCCAACCACCTCCACCTTTACTGAAACCTCCTCTGGCTTACGAGCGTCAACAACGCCGAGCACTTGGGAGGATGCGAAGAAGAGGCCAACGACGGTCACGAGTGGGATCGCCGTCCAAATGATCTCGAGGACAAGATTGCCGTGCGTCTGCGCCGGAAGGCTCGTGTCCGTTGGCTTGCGGCGGTATCGAATGACCGACCAGATGATTAGGCCCTCAACCAAGACGAAGACGATCGCGGCGATCACGAAGACGAGCACGTAGAGGTTCTCGATCAGGAGACCCTCCTCGGTCACCGCCGAAGGCGGGAAGGCAGCCTGGCAGCCGCCGAGCACAAGTGCCACGGCGAGAAGGGCGATCAGCGCTGCAGGTTTACGCATCCCGAAGATTGTACGCCCGCCCCTTAAAGTCGGCAGACACCCCACGGGCACGCTCGGATATCCCTTACCTCACTCCTCTGAGTGTTCGGGCTGACGCACGACCGAGGCGATCCCAGAGAAGAAGAGTGGGATCGGCCCAACGATAATCCCGATCGCGCTGGCGTAGAGCGCGGCATGGAGTCCGAAGCGTTCCGCGATGATGGAGCCCACCACTGCGCCGAGTGGCATGCCGATCAGCATCACCCACTTCATGGAGGCGTTCATGCGCCCGAGCAGCGCCTTCGGCGTGACCAGCTGTCGATACGTGACCTGATTTGTATGGAAGAGTGCAGCGCCGAAGAAGGCGACTACCTGAAAGAGGACCGAGAAGAGTGCAATGGCGGCAACCCCCATCGAAACATCGAGCAGTGCAAACCCGAGTGGCATGGTGGGAAGTAGGAAACCACCAAGAATGATGGAGCGTCCTACTCCGATCCGCGCAGCAATCCTGCGTGCGGTGAGCGAACCGATCAACAGGCCGAGCACACCAGCGCCAAGGATGAGTCCGAGCAACTCTGCGGGGAGGAGCAGCTCGCGGCGGCCGTATGCGATCAGCACCGCGCCGTTCGCGATCGCACCAAAGAAGTTGAAGAGGAGTGCGGCCACGGCATTGCCGCGTAGATGTGGATGCGTCAACACCCAGTGCAAGCCCTGACGAATCTCATCTCGCAGTCGCGACGGAGCTGCTCCTTCGATCACAACCGGCGGCACTTCAACATGCTTAATCTTTCGCAGCATCAGCGCGCTGATCAGGTAGCTGAATGAATCAAGGAAGATCGCCAGCGGGCCACCAAGCCTCCCAATGATCACGCCAGCAATCGGCGGTCCCGCAACGCTCGCCCCTGAGTCAATCACCATGATGCGACTGTTCGCTTCGGCAAGTCGTGGCCCTCGCAGCAGTTCTGGGAGATACGACTGGTTCGCCACGTCATAGATGAGCGTCCCGGCGCCAATGATAAAGAGCACGACGTAGAGGACGGGCATGGTTAGCGCGTTCATGAAGAAGCTCAGCGGCACAATCAGCAGCGCTGCAGTGCGCAACAGATCCATGAGGACCATCACAGGCCGGCGGGCGCGGCGATCAAGGAGCGCACCAACGGGGAGACTCAACAAGACGAACGGCATTAAGAATGCCGCCTCAAGCAACACGATTGATCCGTTGCTCGCCTGGATTACGTCAACCGCAATCAGCGGAAAGGCAATGTGCGAAACCTGCGATCCAAGGATGCTGACTGCCTGTGCGCCAAACAGTAGACGCACATCCGCGTCACGAAACGGCTCATCGGCTGCAAGTCGCAGCCGCGAGAGTAGGGTCTGCATAGGGGGATGTTAGTCCGCACTGC
>CAIZYO010000007.1 GCA_903937225.1 uncultured Chloroflexota bacterium
CCTGGACAGAGATCCACGCCTTCAGCGCCGTGGTGAGGATGATGCGCAGACCGGCACCACTCACGCTGAGGCTGATCGCCCCCAACTCGCCCGCCCAGATGATCTCGTCACTCCGCGTGAAGAGGAGGGGGAGTGCCGCAATGACGAACGGGAGCGCGACGAGTGCGCGTCGCGCGAGCTGCGCGGGCGCGATCCCGCTGAGTGCGGCAACGGTTGCCACCCCGAGCCAGACGAGCAGATATGCGAGATAACTCCCCGTAGGGAGGAGAGCAACCGCAAGCGTCACCAGCAGCGTGGCAACGATCGCCGCGCGTGCATCTTGGCGACCGGTTGCGATCATCCGCTACGCCGAACGGCGTCGTGCTGCAACTCGTCCGAGTAGAAGAAGGATCACCACCACAATCCCTACACCAACAGCACCCGCCAGAATCGTGGAAACGGCTCCATCAAGTCCTGGAATGGTGTAGTCCGGCAACAGTTCGAATGCTGGTCCCTGGCCCAGATCTAGGAATCCAAGATCTTCTGCAACGCGCTCAAGTCCATCGGGGCTTGCCGACGCAAAGAGAGCTGCAAGGCTCACCGTGATCAGCGCGATCACTGAACCGAGCGCAATGCGACGTGGAGCTGACGCACCTCGCTCGGAGGTGCGTGCGCTCAAGATGTCTGGCGCACTTGCGCTGATGAATCCGATCGCGCCGATGGTGATCAGTGCCTCGCCCACGCCAATTAGTGCATGGGTTCCAAGCATCGCGGGGAGGCCAATACCAATGTCAGTGGTTCCTGAGACTCCGAGCTGCAGCGTGGTGAGGCCGGCTGCCGCCATGACCGAAAGCCACGCGGCGAATCCGACGCCCACAAACTGACCTCTACGCCCGCCACCGAACACCTCGGATGTTGCGCGCGCGACGAGCGCTCCGCCGAGCGTGCCAATCACGCCCATGTTGAAGATGTTTGCGCCGAGCACCAGGAGCCCGCCGTCTTGAAAGAGGAGTGCCTGAATGCCGATCACGGTTGCCATCACGATGCTCCCCGCCCACGGACCAAGCAGCACGCCAGCCAGCACGCCACCAAGGAGGTGACCGCTCGTCCCAGCGGCGACAGGGAAGTTGAACATCTGCGCAGCGAAGATGAATGCGCCAGCGATCCCCATCAGGACCGTTCGCGCAGGGGCGTTCGTGCGCTCCGTTGCGATTCGTCGCAGGGCGATCCCGATCACCACGGCAGTTGCCACCCAGAGTGCGATCGACACCTCTGGAGCGAGGAATCCGTCAGGAATGTGCAGGGACGGGATCATTGGAACCTCCTTCATCAACGATCGAGCTACTGGCTCGAACTGCAGGAAGTCTATCGCAACACGTTGCAATAAGCATCCCCTATCCTGCCGAGATGGCAACTGAGCGAGCGGGGGAGGGTCTGACCGAGCGGCTTCAGGTCGCGCTGAAGGGGCGCGGACAGCGCTGGACGGAGCAGCGGCAGATCATCGTGGACGTCCTCGCCGCCTCCGATGGGCACGCGACCGGTGCCGAACTCATTGAACGGGTGCGGGAGCAGGACC
>CAIZYO010000008.1 GCA_903937225.1 uncultured Chloroflexota bacterium
ACCTCACCTGCGGCGAAGAGGCCAGGGACGACGCCGCCCGCGGCGTTCGCAAGCACTTCGGTTTCGAGGTTGGTTGGCACGCCGCCCATCGCGTAGTGCGCCGTTGGCTGCACTGGCACTGGCTCGCTAATTGGCTCAACACCCTGATAGACGCGCGCGAAGTCGGTGATGTCTGGCAGCTTCTCCTCAATAACTTTGCGGCCGAGGTGGCGCACATCCAGGAAGACGTAGTCCTTGCCGTCGATGCCACGGCCGGCTCGGATCTCCTGATACATGGCGCGCGAGATCATGTCGCGCGGTGCAAGCTCCATAAGCTTCGGCGCATACGTCTCCATGAACCGCTTCCCTTCGCCGTTCAACAAGTATCCACCTTCGCCGCGCGCCGCCTCAGAGAGAAGAATGCCGATCCCGACGATGCCCGTTGGGTGGAATTGATAGAACTCCATGTCCATCAGCGGAACGCCGTGACGCCAGGCGAGTGCCATGCCATCGCCAGCGAGCGAATGCGCGTTGGAGGTCACGCGCCATGCGCGCCCGTATCCGCCGGTTGCAAGGAGCACCGCCTTGGCACGCAGCACGTGCAGTGAACCATCTGCAATCTTGTAGCCGACCACGCCACTGCATCGTCCACCCTGATCTGCACTGCCGCCCTCAAAGAGGAGATCAACAACGTGGTACTCGTCATAGAACTTGACGCCCGCCTTGATGCACTGCTGATAGAGCGTCTGCAGGATCATGTGCCCCGTGCGGTCGGCGGCGTAGCAACTGCGTCGCACTGGCCCTTCACCGTAGTTTCGCGTGTGGCCACCGAAGCGTCGCTGATCAATCTTTCCGTCTGGCGTGCGGTTGAACGGTAGTCCCATGCGCTCCAACTCAATCACTGCAGGGATCGCTTCGCGTGCAAGGACCTCAGCCGCATCTTGGTCGGTCAGGTAGTCACCACCCTTGATGGTGTCGAACATGTGCCACTCCCAGTGGTCCTCTTCAACATTGCCGAGTGCGGCGCAGACACCGCCCTGTGCTGCGCCCGTGTGTGAGCGCGTCGGGTAGAGCTTGGTGAGGACGGCGGTCGGGATCCCTTCGCGCGCAAGTTCAAGCGCGGCCCAGAGTCCAGCACCGCCCGCGCCAACAACGATCGCGTCAACGTCGATCTGTCCCGCTTCTGCTCGAAGTGCACTACTCATGCGTTCGCCTAATCCATTGGCAACGTGACGACGACTTGAGTGCCAAGCACAAAGAGGAGGAGTGCGAGCAGGTACAGCGCTCCGAGTGCCGCGCTGCGAATGCGCGACGGAACGTAGTCCTGTAACACGGTGCGCATGCCAAGGAATCCGTGCACGAGTACTGCCATCAGCATCCCCCAGTCGAGCGCACGGAGGGCAACGGAGTTCCATCGCGTCTGTCGCACCCACTCTGCACTCTGGTCTGCAGGGTCAAAGACGAAGTGCGTCATGGTGAAGTGCGCCAACGCGAGCACAAAGAGCGCGAGTGAGCTGATGCGGACGGCGTACCAGACATATAGATCCACCTTTGATCCAGTGGGACGCGGGCGACCGGAGAGTGAATACTTCTGCACGCTCATCCGACAGCCTCCCAGATCGGCTTCAGGATGATGTACGCGCCAGGGAGCCCGATTGCGAAGAAGACGATCCATACGATGCGCCAGAGCTGGCGGTGATAGGCGGTGAGCGCAGGCCAGAAGTCCATCACTACGATGCGCATGCCGTTCAGCGCGTGATAGAAGAGCGCGGCGCCAAGGAGGGTCTCCGCCACTCGTCCGGGCGGACTTGAGTAGATCTGGCCGAGGAAGTCGTAGGCTTCCGGGTTTGCGCCGATCAGCCAGATGTCAATGACATGAAGGATGATGAAGAGCCAGACGCCAATTCCCGAGATGCGGTGGAATGCCCAGGCCGCCATCCCTTCGCCGCCTCGATACGAGGGGTAGCTGCGAAGCTTTTGGGGCGAAGCGAGCGGTCCAGATCCTCGCGACACGGGCAACTCCCCTCTCCTGCGGCCGGCGGCTCTGCCGCTCCGTTACCGTTGCCCACATCCTAGCCGCGACGGTTGGGACCTGCACGCGTACACTCCCCCATGACAACTCGGGCGGGTGCCCGTCAGCAGCAGGTGGAGGCGAGATGAAACTGCACGAGGCAGAGGCCCGCGAACTCCTTCGTCGCGCTGGGCTCCCCGTCCCTGACGGCGAGGTCGCAACAACCCCTGCCGCCGCCCGAGCCACTGCAGAGCGACTCTTTGCAGGCGGCGCCACACAGGTTGTCATCAAGGCCCAGGTGCTCGTTGGCGGACGCGGCAAGGCGGGCGGCGTCAAACTCGCCAGGAACGCCGAAGAGGCGGAGAAGATCGCGGCGCAGATTCTTGCACTCACGATCAAAGACCTCCCAGTGCGTCGTGTGCTCGTGGCTCCCGCGGCGGAGATCCTCCGCGAGATCTACCTCTCCGCACTCATCGACCGCAGCAGCCGCGGCATTCTCCTCATGGCATCAGCCGCCGGAGGCATGGAGATTGAAGAGGTCGCCGCCAAAGATCCAACGGCGATCATTCGCGAGATCGCCCATCCGCATGCAGGACTCCTCCCCTTCCAGGCGCGACGCCTCGGGCTCCGCATCGGTGCACGCGGCGATCTCCTCAAGCAGTTCGTCGCCATCGCGACGGGCCTCGTCCGCGTTGCGCGCGAATCTGATGCTGATCTCGTTGAGGTGAACCCGCTCGCTGTTGTTCCAGCGCCCGAGCTTCCAGGCGGCGAACGACTCGTCTGCCTTGATGCGAAGGTCACGATTGACGACTCCGCACTTGACCGTCACCCAGCGCTTGAAGCGTGGCGCGACGAAGATAGTGAAGATCCCATTGATCGCGAGGCTCGCGAGATGGGGATCGCCTACATCCGACTTGACGGCAGCATTGGCTGCATGGTCAACGGTGCAGGACTTGCCATGACCACACTTGACCTTGTGACACGTGCTGGCGGTACGCCAGCAAACTTCCTAGACATTGGCGGCGGTGCTCGCGCCGATAAGGTTGCCGCCGCCATGCGCATCATCCTTGCGGACACAGGGGTTAAGGCAATCCTCGTCAATATTTTTGGCGGCATCACGCGTGGTGATGAGGTTGCGCGCGGACTTATTGAGGCACGTGGCCAGCAGGAGCGCACCGTCCCGATGGTGGTGCGCATCGTTGGCACGAATGCAAAAGAGGCGGCAGAGCTCCTCACCGCGGGTGGGTTTGCAACGGCATCAAGCCTTGATGAAGCGGCGGAGAAGGCGGTGGCTCTCGCCGCAGGAGGTGCAGCATGAGCATCCTGGTTGGACCGCAGACACGTCTCGTTGTCCAAGGACTCACCGGTCGCGAAGGCGGCTTCCACGCCGCGCAGATGGCGGCATACGGCACCAAGATCGTCGCCGGAGTGACTCCAGGTCGCGGCGGAGAGCGCGCACTTGATGAGAGCGTCCCAATGTTTGACACCGTGATCGACGCGGTGCGCGAAACCGGTGCCAACACGAGCTGCATCTTTGTTCCAGCTGCGGGCGCTGGCGATGCAATTGCCGAAGCGGCTGAGGCTGGCATCAAGGTCATCTTCTGCATCACCGAAGGGATCCCGGTCCATGACATGGTTGGCGCGCTCGCCATCGTGCGCGCACATGGTGCACACCTGATTGGACCGAACTGCCCCGGTGCAACATCACCGGGCGCAAACGGGAGCGGCACCAAGGTCGGCATCATCCCCGCCTCCATTCATCTTCCAGGTGACGTTGGCGTGGTGAGCCGATCAGGAACGCTGACCTACGAAGCGGTGCAGTCAATGACAGATGCGGGAATCGGTCAGTCCACCTGCCTCGGCATCGGTGGCGACCCGATCATCGGCACCACATTCCGCGAGGCGCTCGAGCTCTTTGCTGCAGATTCAGCAACGCGCGCGATCGTCTTGATCGGCGAGATCGGTGGGTCTGCCGAGGAGGAGGCGGCCGCCTGGGCTGCCGAGAACTTGAAGCACCTTCCACGCGTCGCATTTATCGCTGGACGTGCCGCCCCTGAGGGGCGTCGCATGGGTCACGCAGGGGCGATCGTCTCTGGCGCCTCAGGGCGCGCGGTGGACAAGATCGCAGCCCTTGAGGCTGCCGGCTTCAAGGTGGCTGGCTCCCCTACTGAACTCCCCCGCCTTCTCATCGAGGCTGGCTACAAGAAGTCCTAGCCGACGCGCGACGAGCGCTCGACACTGGGGGCGCTAGCGAATCCGCAGTTCCGTCGGGTCTCCGTAGCCGAGGCGCTTCCACGCTGGGCCACCTGGCGCCTCAATCAACTCCACCAAGATGCCGTGACAACTCTTCGGATGAAGGAAGGCGACCGGACCCTCAACGCCCTCCACCGCAACGGCGTTGATCAGCTGAACTCCTGCGCCAGCGAGGCGCTGCAACTCTGCATCAATGTCATCAACCTCTAAGCAGAGGTGATGAAAACCCTCACCCTTCGTTTCAAGAAAGCGCGCAACGCCACTTGTACTGTTCGTTGGAGCAACGAGTTCAATCTTTGAATCACCCGCGGTGAGGAAGGCGATCCGTACCTCCTGCGAAGGGACATCGGCGATCTGCTCCAACGGAAGTCCGAGCACCTCAGCGTGGAATTTGACCGCCGCATCAATGTCCTTCACCACCGTTGCCACGTGATGGATACGCCCCTGCACTGGAAGGGCACCAAGACGGTTCATGTGATTACCCTCGCTCACAGGACGAGTGACTCTCGGTACTCACCCCAGATCTCGCGGAGTGCACCACTGATCTCGCCAACAGTGAGCCCAGCCTTCACGCCGCTGATCAGGTGCGGCATCAAGTTCTCGCTACCACGTGCGGCCACCTTGATCGCGTCGAGCCTCTCCGCAACCGCTGCAGTGTCACGCGACGCGCGGAAACTCTTGAGCGACGCAACCTGTTCACGCTCTCGCGTCGGATCAATGCGCGCAATCGGTGGCGTGGTGACCGCTTCGTCAACGAACTGGTTGACACCAACAATGACGCGCGTTCCCCCTTCAACGTCACGCTGATATGCAAACGCAGCGTCTTGAATTGCGCGCTGCGGGAAGCCAGCAGAGATCGCTGCAACTGCACCACCAAGGCGATCGGTCTCCGCGATCAGCGCGAGCACTTCGCTCTCAATCGTGTCAGTGAGCGCTTCAATGGCCCAGCTTCCGCCCAGCGGATCAACCGTTCCAGCAACTCCTGCCTCATGGGCGAGCACTTGCTGCGTGCGCAACGCGAGTCGAGCCGACTCTTCCGTTGGAAGCGCGAGCGCCTCATCTTTTCCATTGACGTGCAGGCTCTGTGCGCCGCCAAGAACTGCGGCGAGCGCCTGATACGCAGCGCGTACGACATTGTTGTCAATGGACTGCGCGGTGAGTGCGGATCCCGCCGTCTGCACGTGGAACCGGCAGAGCAGCGACTTCTCGTTCGTCGCGCCGAATCGTTCCTTCATGAGGCGTGCCCAGATGCGCCGTGCTGCGCGGAACTTTGCCGTCTCCTCCAGGATGTCGGTCCACGCCGCGAAGAAGAAGGAGAGTCGTGGCGCAATCGCATCCACCTGCATCCCCCTTGCAACTGCCGCCTCCACATACGCGATGGCATTGGCGAAGGTGAAGGCGAGCTCTTGCGCCGCAGTCGCCCCCGCTTCGCGCATGTGATACCCGGAGATGCTGATGGTGTTCCACTTTGGTAGCTCCGCGCTGCTCCACTCAACCACATCGGTGATCAGACGCAGTGATGGTGCTGGCGGAAAGATGTACGTGCCTCGAGCGATGTACTCCTTGAGCAGGTCGTTCTGTGTCGTTCCTGAGAGCGCGGCGCGTGACACCCCCTGCCGCTCCGCCACCGCCACGTAGAGGGCGAGCAGGATGGGGGCGGTGGAGTTGATCGTCATGGAGGTAGAGACCTTGTCGAGTGGGATTCCGTCGAAGAGCTGCTCCATATCGGCGAGCGAATCAATCGCCACCCCGACTCGTCCAACCTCCCCCTCTGCCTCTGGCGCGTCTGAGTCGTATCCCATCTGGGTAGGGAGATCAAAGGCGACCGAGAGTCCAGTCTGACCCTGCTCCAGGAGGTAGCGATAGCGGGCATTGGACTCTTTGGCGGTGGAGAACCCCGCGTACTGGCGCATCGTCCAGAGCCGCCCTCGATACATGGTTGGCTGGACGCCTCTGGTGTAGGGGTAGGAGCCGGCCGTCCCCGTGGCATCAGAAGGTCGCCCAGCGGCGCTCTCTGGCCCGTACTCCTGGCTGAGGGGGAGGCCCGAGCTGGTCGAGGTACGCGCCGTCTCCCGCTCCCTGTCTCCCGCCATCACGACCTCCTCGTTTGTTACACTCTTGGCACCCTCGCTGGTTCGCCGATTCTCCCACACCCCCAGACACCCAGACTGGGGGCTCAACCCCCTCTCCACACGGACAGGGTGCCTGTGCGCCGTCCGTGCGCGCAGACAGCGCGCACAGGCGGAGCTACGAACAAAGACAAGGGGGTAGGATGCGCTTGGCGCACTAGGCGGCACACCGCCAGCGCTCGCGGAGGGGGTTTCATGGGGAAGGTCATTGCGGTCGCCAACCAGAAGGGCGGCGTCGGAAAGACAACCACGGTCGTCAACCTTGCAGGGGCGCTCGCTGAGCGTGGCCTCAAGGTCCTCGCCATTGATATGGACGCCCAGGCGAACCTGACCGCTGGCCTCGGCTTCAACCTCGCAGATGTCTCCCGCTCCACGGCGGACGTCCTCGTCTCCCAAGAGCGCTCCCTCGCCCCCATCATCATGCACAGCGACTTCCCGGGGATCGACGTGGCTCCCGCCACGCTTGACCTTGCCTCTGCGGAGGTAGACCTCTTCAACGCGATGGGGCGTGAGTACGCACTTCGTGAGGCGCTCGAAGATGGCACGCGCAACGCGTATGACTACATCCTCATCGACTGCCCGCCAACGCTCGGCCTACTCACCATCAACAGCCTCGTCGCCGCGGATGCCGTGATCGTCCCTGTGCAGGCGCAGTACTACGCACTCAAGGGCCTGAAGAACCTCTTGAACGTTGTGAAAACGATTCACTCCAAGCTGAACAAGGATCTCTCCATTCTCGGCCTCCTCCCCACCTTCGTTGACCAGCGCACCGTCCTCGGAAAAGAGATGCTCGCGGAGATGCAGGGATACGCCGATGCGCCAGTCTTCAAGACGATCATCGGCTCTACGGTGCGTCTCGGCGAAGCTCCGCTCACCGGCAAGCCCATCACGGTCTACGCTCCAACCTCAGACGCGGCGGAGATGTATCGCGAACTAGCAGCGGAGGTGATCGCACGTGGCCAAGCCTGATTTCCGCGCAGCGGCGAGCCAGCGCCTCGCACAAGAGGAGAAGCTCAGCGACTCCGTCCTCTCGCTTCTCAAGCCAGAAGGCGAGCAGCATGAGCGGGCAGTGCGCCAGATCGCCGTTGATCGCATCAAGCCGAATCCAAAGCAGCCGCGAATCGCCGCAAACCCAGATGCACTCAACGACCTGACTGCCAGCATTCGTGAGCACGGCGTCTTGCAGCCAATTCTGGTCCGCCCGCTTGATCGAGGGCACTACGAGATCGTCGCCGGTGAACGACGCTGGCGCGCCGTCACCGCGCTCGCGCTCGCGATGATCCCCGCGATCATTGAAGAGATGAGCGATGAGCAGGCGATTGAGATTGCGGTGATTGAGAATCTTCAGCGCGAAGACCTCTCCCCGCTCGACGAGGCGGCAATATTTGCGCGCATGACCACCGAACTCGGGTACAGCATTCGAAAGCTTGCCGATAAGCTCGGCAAGGACAAGGGCTACATTGAGAATCGTCTGCGCCTAGTTGCAGCACCCGCCGATGTCCGCGCACTCGTTGCGGAACGCTCTGACACCATCAGTCATGCCTACGAGCTGATGAAGATTGACGACCCTGCACGTCGTGCCGAACTCGCTGCGCAGATTGCGCGCGGCGAACTCTCGCTCGCACGTCTAAAGAGCGTGGTGCGCGGTGAGAGCGATCGTCCGAGCCTCGGCGCACCTGCCCAAGCCACAGAGGTCGCCTTCACGCCAGCGCCCGTCTCCTCACCACCTGCAGCGGCACCTGCGGCTCACTCGGCCCCACCAGCGCCAACTACACCGTTCACCCAGCCATCCATCATCCAGAACAGCGGCGTACCTGCTGCCAGTGAGACAGCCGCCCCCATTGCGGCAACGAGTGATGCTGGCCTGATGAACGCACGAGAGTCGGTCGGGAACGCTATTGATGAGCTTGCGACGATCCTGCATGCGATCGACCGCGCCGACGGCTCAGTGAAGCTCAACGAGCTGGACCGCATGAACATGGCGAAGTGGCTGCAGATTGCGCGCAACAAGCTCGACAACCTCGCCGCGATCCTTCGTCAAAAAGGCGAGTAGCGCTGGCCCTATTCCCGCAGCCGCGCCGCGAGATCACAAGTCGCTCCGTTATCCGTTAGATGTAAACAACCTCTTCAAAGGTCGCCACAAGGAAGTTGATCAATCGATCCTTGCCACGCGCTGGGTCTACGGCGCGAATGCCTGGCACAAAGGCCCAGAGCGCCACCGCGGGGAAGATCAGTCGGCCTTCATCATCGCGACCCATGGTGGCGGCAGCACCGCCTCCGGCGGTGAATGCGCCGGCGAGGCCATCCTCGTCAAAACCTGACGCTTTGCCGAGCTCATGGACCGCCTGGACGACGCCCTTCCGCTTGGCGATGTCGCGGAGGGAGCCAGCCACCCACGCGTCAATCTGCGCATCATCTTGCGCAAGGAGTTTGACTCGGTATGCAGCGGGGGTTTCACTGAGTCCAGTTCCAACCATCTCGTTCCCCCTTCGCGCTCACTCACGCGTTGCAATGAAGTTGGCTCCGGCGGTAGGGCTCGAACCTACGACCTAGCGGTTAACAGCCGCCCGCTCTACCACTGAGCTACGCCGGAACAGGTCGGCAGCGCAAGGCTGCCAAGGGCGAAATGGTAGCAGGGTCAGCGACGACGAGAGGGGTCGCCACGCTCCTCGCCTGCGCCACGAGCGCGGCGGGCACGATTCCGCTCTTCGCGGAGTTGCATGGCGTTGGCGCCGATGTTGAAGAGCCTGCGGCGAAGCCACACGGCGTAGAAGAGGGGTCCAATGATCGGCAGGCCGATCACGGGGAGAACTGACCAGAAGAGCGGTCGAGGGATCCCTGGGATCTCGTCCATATCTCGAATAACGCGCAGGGCTGGTAGCCACCAAACGGCGACTACCAGCCCCAGGACGATCAGCTCGTCCATTGCGCTCCGCCTACGCTTTCAGAGTTTCGGCGGAAAGTTTCACGAGTTAGCGTCGGCCCTTTGCCTTGACCGGCGTGCGACCCGGGGTCGCAAGGTTCTGCGTGCGGATCGCCGCTGCGAACAGCACGTAGTAGATCGCAGCAAAGACTACGCCGAGGCCCAGGATCCCGAGAGGTCCTGTGCTTCCGCCCGTCGATGCATCCGATGCCAACGTGAAGTTCAACAGATAGTCGATCAAGCCTGCGGAGAAGCCGAAGCCCTGTACCCAGTCAAGCTGTGCACAGATGGCAAGGGCCACGCCCGCAAGAAGTCCGTGAATTGCGAACAGCACCGGTGCCGCGTAGGCGAAGCTGAATTCAATCGGCTCCGTGATTCCGGTGAGGAACGAGGTGAAGCCCGCCGACGCCATGATGGAGCCGGTCGACTTCTTCTCGCTCTTGTCTGCCGCCTGATAGATGGCGTATGCCGCAGCCGGGAGGCCGAACATCATCACCACGAACCAGCCTGCCATGAATGGACCCGCCGTTGGGTCGCCAGCAAAGAAGCGGTTCAGGTCGCCGGTCACTACCGTGCCGTCGGCCTTGGTGAACTCACCAAGCTGGAACCAAACGAACGTGTTCAAGATGTGATGCAAGCCCACCAAGAGGAGCATGCGGTTTGCGAAACCGTAGAGGACCAGTCCGATACCGCCCATCGTCACGATGAGGTTGCCGAACTCCTGAATGGCAGCACCAATTGGTGGCCAAATGAAGCCAGCAACGATACCAGCGGCCACCGACGCGAACGCCGTGACGATTGGTACGAAGCGTCGGCCTGCGAAGAAGCCGAGGTAGCTCGGCAACTTCGTGTCCTTGTAGTTGTTGTACGCCCATGCGGCGATCACGCCGATCAGGATGCCGCCGAAGACCGACATGTTCACCTTTGCAGGTGCCTCGACCTTGTTCAGCACGTCGATCAGTGAGCCAGCGCCGTTGATCTTCGCCAAGATCTGATAGCCGACTGCGGCGCCGAGGGCGGCCACACCAGCACCTTCAGTGAGGCCAACAGCCACACCGATGGCGAAGAGGAGCGCCAGGTTGCCGAAGACGGCATCGCCGGCGATCGTCATTACATTCCAGACGACCGTCAGGGCCGTCCCGTCCGCGACCTTCAGGTCGCTGCTAAGGAGCACGCCGATGCGGAGCAGAAGCGCCGCTGCGGGGAGCACCGCGATCGGGAGCATCAACGCCTTCCCGATCTTCTGTAGTTGCTCAAACATTCCCATTACCTCCACTTAAGCGTGAGGCCCTGCCCTTGCGGTCAGGACGGCTCGCGCTTGTGGATAACCCTACCCGCCGTGTAGCGGTATGGCAAGGGGTTTGATTAAGGTCCCTTTACCATCTCCAGCCACGCCCCCCCTAACCACGGGTCCAAGGGGGCATCTCGGAGGTTGGGCTTAGGCGGGGTGAACCACCATTAGGGGGTCACCCGCCCGCACCTGTGTCCCGGCGGCGGCAAGGTGCTCAACCCGCTGCCCCCCGATCGCCACGATGGGGGTGAGGAGGGAGGTGCCACCCGCACGGATGCTGGACGCCGCAAGCTCCACAAGGGGCTGGCCCGCAGCGATCTGATCCCCATCCCCTACGAGGGCCTTCAAGCCGACCCCCTTCAGGGCAACCGTGTCCAGCCCGAGGTGCAGAAGGATAGGTCCCGCAGGGCTCTCAATGGCGATCCCGTGGCCGCCAGGGAAGACCTTCGCGACGCTCCCACCGCATGGGGCAAGGGCCGTCACGCTCGCTACCTCTTCAGGGTTGAGTGCGACCCCGTCCCCCATGATCCCCTGCGCGAAGACGGGGTCGGGCAGGTCGGCAAAGGCCACGAGGCGCCCAGCAAACGGGGCGAGGATCGTGACGGGGGCGCTCACTCAGCGCTTCATCTGGCGGCGCATCTCGGATTCAATGTTGTCCGAGAGCGTACCAATCACCACCTGGACCCCTTTGCCGAACTTTACGACGGCGATCGCCCCCGCCTTCTTGAGTGCCGCCTCGTTCATCTTCTTCATATCAACAAGGTCGCAACGGATGCGCGTGATGCATGGCTCGCTCGACTTGATGTTGCTCGCACCCCCGAGGCCCTTGATGATCGCCTTTGCGGTCGCAACTAGATCCTGGCCCATCGCAACTCCTCCTTCTTAGGTCCCTGAGCCGACGCTCAGAGCCTCAGTCTGCCTTGTCACCGAGATTCTTGGGGGGAGTCGGCGCGCCACGCGAGACCGCCGTTAGGCGATCTCGCGGATGAAGGTGGCGAGCTGCTCGGCTGCCTCTTCCGCGTCGCCGCCCTCCGCCTGAATTGTCACCTGACTGCCAGCGGATGCCCCAAGCTGCAGAACTCCGAGAATGGACTTCCCATCTGCCGTCCGATCACCACAGGTCAGGCGGATCGCAGACATGAATCCCGCCGCCTTCTGCACGAAGAGCGCCGCTGGGCGGGCGTGAAGCCCTACCCCCTCTGGTACAAGCGCCGTTGTCTCATGCACTGTCATGGCTACTCCAGATAATCGCGCAACTTGCGCGAGCGTGATGGGTGACGCAGCTTGCGCAACGCCTTCGCCTCGATCTGCCGAATACGCTCACGAGTAACATTGAACTCCGCGCCCACTTCTTCGAGCGTACGCTGCCGCCCATCTTCAAGACCGAAGCGCAGTCGCAACACGCGCTGTTCGCGTGCGCTAAGCGACTCAAGCGTGGCGACGATCTGCTCACTCAGGAGCTGGCTGTTCGCCGCCTCATCCGGCTTCTTCGCCGACTTGTCTTCGATGAAGTCGCCGAGATGGCTATCTTCCTCTTCGCCAATCGGGGTCTCCAGTGAGACGGGCTCCTGGCTCACTTTCCGCATCTCGCGGACGCGCTCCGCCGTCACCTCGGTTTCAGTGACCTTCGTCAACTCCGTGGCGATCTCCTCATCTGTTGCCTCACGGCCGAGCTCCTGGAAGAGCTGACGCTGAATACGCGTCAGGCGATTCAACTGCTCATACATGTGCACTGGAATTCGAATCGTGCGTGCCTGATCGGCGATCGCTCGCGTGATCGCCTGGCGAATCCACCAGGTTGCATACGTGGAGAACTTGAATCCCTTGATGTACTCAAACTTCTCCACCGCGCGAATCAGACCGATGTTCCCTTCTTGAATCAGATCGAGGAAGCTCATGCCTCGGCCGATGTACTTCTTCGCGATTGAGACGACGAGGCGCAGGTTCGCCTTCGTCAGCTCCTCGCGACCCCGCCAGCCGAGCTGCACCACCGCTCCTTCACGGCCGCGGAGCTTGCCGAGCGCTGGGTTCTCAGGATCCCAGCCACCTTCGCGCAGCCAGTCTTCACCCGCTGCCCCGACATACTTCCCTGACTGCACATACGCCTCTGACGCGGGCCACGCGATCTCATCACGCGACCATACGAAGAGCTTGCTCAGCACCTGATTGTCGCGGCTGTTCAGGTCGCCCGAGCTCACCGCCTGGAAGGCGAAGTCGACAAGCTCTTGCGTCTTCGCGGCGGTGTTGCGCTTGCTCGGATCGTTGAACGCCTTCACCAGACTCTTCGCCACGAGCAGATTCTTCTGTAGCGTGTCGCCGCCTGGCATGGCCGCTGCGTCTCGCGCCGCCTTGTCGAATCCCGTGATCTTGCACTCTCCAAGCTTTCGTCCTTTGACATAGAAGGCGATCGCCTCACGGAAGGTGGCGTGCGCCTTCTCCGCCAAACCTGGATCAAAGCGATACCACTCCTTCTTCTTGCGCGTCTTCAGCTCTGTCTCGTGGTACGTCCACTGGTGCAGGTTGTAAACGGCCTTCCACGGCTCGTCCGCCATCTGCTCACCAAGCTCGATCATCTTTGCGAGGACGACCTCCTCTTCGGCAGTGAGCAGGCCGACCCGACCGATCTCCTTGAGATACATGCGCACCGGGTCGTCAATGCCCGTTGACTCAGTGACAGTTTCAACAACCGCCTCTGCCGCCTTAGCAACTTCAGGTGCGGCCACCTCAAGAAGCGCCGCTGCTGCCGCCTCAGGATCAAGAATCTCTACGCCGTCGGCCTCGATCTCCGCGAGATCTCCTGCGCCAGGCTCTGCAATCCCTGCGAGTTTCGCCGTTGGATCAACCTCCGCTGGTGCACCCTTCCCCGCCTTGGCGCCCTTCGCTGGAAGCGCCTGCTTGGCTGCAACGGGCTTCGCTGACTGCTTCCCTGCTGGCTTCGCCGCTTGCTTTCCTGCTGGCTTTGAACCTGATGCCTTCGGCGCAGACGCAGTTTTTGCTGTGCCAGCCTTCCCAGCCTTCGCCGGGGACTTCGCGCTGGACTTTGCCGGCGTCTTGCCCGCAGGCTTCACCGCAGGCTTCGTCGATGACTTTGCGGCTGGCTTCGCCGCTGCAGCTTTTGGCGCAGCAACCTTCTTCGCCTTAATGCTCACAGGTTTCGGCGCAGGCTTGGGAGCGGGCTTCACCGCAGGCTTTGTTGCGGCAGCCTTCTTCGCAGACGTTGCGAGCGAGGCCTTCTTTGCAGGAGGCGTCGCTGCCGGCTTCGCAGCAGGTTTCGCCGCAGTCTTCGCTGACTTTGCGGGCGCAGGCTTCGCTACCGTCTTGACGGAACTCTTCGGTGCGGGCTTGGTCGCGGGCTTGGTCGCAGGCTTCGTTGGAGTTTTTGCCGCGACTGGCGCTGCGGGCTTTGTCACTAGTGCGCTCTTCTTTGCGGTCATCGTGTGCCCCCCTTCCCTGCGGTCATTACGCCAGCGGCCATTAGGCGCCGATCCAAGACCTTACGCTTTGAACTGAGTTCTCGCCCCTGCTCCATGAGCTCTCGCACCCTGGCGACGTCGGCGGCACGCTCCGCCTCCGCGATCTCTGAGCGTGCCCAGGCCATCGCCTCTTCGAGACGATCCGCTTCGAGGCGAAGCGCGGTCTGATCAATCCCGATGCGCAGACGCTCAAGGCTGACAGGCTGGCTCTCACGCGCAAGGAGCGCCTGAGCGAGTCGGCGCTCTTCCCCCTGCACCGCAGCAGGAATCTGCTCTCCACTCGCCACAGAGGCACCCGCTTCGATGGTGGCGTCGAGCGCGGCGCGAAGGCCGTGCCAGAGTGATCGTGCAAGTCCACTGGAGAAGAGTTCATCGCCGAGCGAGTCGCGCATGCGGAGGCGCTCTGCTGGCGCAAGGATCAAGAGTCGGAGCAACTCCGCCTCCGGTGCGGATACGCCCGCGAGGATTGAGGAGATATCCCCCTCAAGGTCGGCCGCTCGCACGCGATCGGCTGAGATGCGTCCGTCTGACGTGCCGGGGGCGACTTCGCCGCCTGGCCTCCGCATCGCTTCGCGAATTGTGGACTCGTCCACACCGATCCTTCGCGCCGCGGCGGCGGCATATCCGTCGCGAATCACTGGATCGCGCAACGCGCGTAGTGTTGGCTTGATTGCATCAACCGCGCGCTTGCGGCCACCAAGATCGCGAAGATCGTGCGCCGCTGCTGCCTCCTCGATGAGGTATTCAACAACAGGGATAGGGCGCTCCACGGCAGCCCGCCACACGTCTGGTTGATCGCGTACAACCTCATCAGGATCCTTCCCATCGGGGAGCTTCACGATTCCAACATCGACGAGTGAAGGTCCGTCCGTTGTGCCAGCGAGTTCAGTGACAAGGCGCAGAAGTTCGGTCGCACCGAATGCACCCGCTTTTGCACCCGCCGCATCTACGTCATAGGCGAGCACGATCTTTGAGCCATAGCGAAGGAGGAGCGCCACCTGTGCTGGCGTGAGCGCCGTCCCCATGCTCGCAACGACATTCTCAAATCCAGATTGATGTGCCATGAGTGCGTCGGTGTACCCCTCGACGAGAACCGCCGTCCCCCCCTTTCGGATCGCCGACTTGGCCTTATCAATGAGGTAGAGCGTGCGCGACTTATCAAAGAGCGGAGTTGCCGCGCTGTTCAGATACTTCGGTCCATGATCGCCGCGCGCGTCGTCAACTGGGAGTAGTCGACCACCGAGTCCGGTGATCTTGCCGCTCGCGTCGCGGATGGGGAAGATGATGCGAGCGCGGAAGCGATCATACGACCCGCGACCGCCGCCACGATCGGTGGTGAGGCCGACCGCCTCCAACTCTTCGGAGGTTGCACCGCGCTTAGCGGCCAGCGCCTTGGAGCAGGCGTCCCATGACTCCGGCGCCCAGCCGAGGCGCTGTGATTCGATCGTTGCGTCCGTAAAGCCACGAGCGTGCAGGTAGTCGAGTGCCGGCTTGCCGAGGTCATGGGTGGTGAGGATGGCGTGATAGAAGCTCACCGCCCCCTCAAGAACTTCGCGAAGGCGCGCGCGGCGCACATCTTCGGCACGGCTGCGCTCGTCAAGGACGACGCCCGCCTTGGCGGCGAGTAGGGTGAGCGCTTCGCCAAACGGCAGGTTGTCACGCTCCATCACAAAGGTGAAGATGTCGCCCCCCTTTCCGCACCCGAAGCACTTCCATGAATCTCGTGCTGGAGTGACCACAAACGACGGAGTCTTCTCCCCATGGAATGGGCAGAGCCCCTTGAACGTGCTGCCAGCCTTCTTGAGCTGCACCGTTTCGCCGACAACGTCGGCGACGGCGAGTCGGCTCTTCACCTCGGCAACACTTCCTGAAGCCATCGGCTGGCTGACCTCCTCGAAGGGCTTCGGTGGCGGGCAAAGCGGCTGCCCGTGGGTGTCAAGACCTGTCGGGCGAAGGATGCCATCCGCACCCCCCTCCGTCAACCAGGCGGGCAGGGCGAGCCCACGAGGGCTCCCCTACACTCACCACGAGCCGCCCCTCGGCGGTCCATGGCTGGAGGTGTACGTGAGCGGAGGCGAGAGAGATCCAGCGACATTCGGAATCCTCGCCAGCGACCCCGCCTACAACGCGGTTCTTGCTGCGCGGATCAATGACACTGAAACGCTCGCGCGGGTGTGGATCAAGCCGACCGGCGTCCCAGTTCCATTTGAGCCTGGCCAGTACGTCACGATCGGCGTCAAGGTGGGCGAGAAGTGGATGCAGCGGCCGTACTCAATCGCCTCATCCGCGCGCGACCTTGCGGGCGGCTATGAGCTTTATCTTCGACTCGTCCGTGGTGGCGCGTTTACGCCACTCGCCTTCTCCCTCCCTGTTGGACACGCGCTCCGTGTCCTGCCGCCAAAGGGGAAGTTCACCATGCAGCCAGATGACGACCGCGTCCACCTCTTCATCTCATCTGGAACCGGAATCGCGCCGTTCGTCTCAATGGCACGAACGCTCCTCGCAGATGGTCGCCCACGACGAGCGATCTATCTAAATGGCGTGAGCTACGTGTCAGATATTGGCTATGCCGAACTCCTGAACGGATGGAGCGCGAGCGGCGAATACCCAGCAACGTACGTCCCTACGATTTCCCGGCCCAACGATCCAGCCAATGCTGGTTGGACCGGCCGTACGGGCCGAGTGGAGAGCATCATCCGCGCAGCGCTCGGTGACCTCAGTGTGGATCCAAACGGTGCCGTTGCCTATCTCTGCGGCAATCCCGACATGATCGTTGCGGCAGAGCAAGAGCTTCGCGCATACGGACTCTCTGACGAAGCGATCCATAAGGAGTTGTACTGGCCGGCTGGAAAGCAGCCGACCGGGGCGATCGAGTCCTAACGCGTTACGGTCGCGCGGCGCGCAACTTACTGAGGAAGTACTCCTCCAGTCGATCCACACTCACGCGCTCCTGCTCCATGCTGTCTCGGTCGCGCACGGTGACCGCGTTGTCATCCATGGAGTCAACATCGACGCAGATGCACCACGGCGTGCCAATCTCATCCTGGCGGCGGTAGAGCTTTCCGATTGCGGCCGTGTCGTCATAGACCGCCGTGAACTCTCGTGAAAGTCCGTTGCGAATCTTGTGTGCGAGTGCTACGAGATCATCACGCTTCTTGAGAAGTGGGAGCACCGCCACCTTGTA
>CAIZYO010000009.1 GCA_903937225.1 uncultured Chloroflexota bacterium
AGTTATCTGCGCGTCTTTGACGCACTCGCCTAGCAGTGGCAACCCTCGTCCTGATCCGACACGCACGAACCGCCGAAACGGGCTCTCTCCTCAGTGGTCGACGAGAGGGAATCCCCCTCTCTCCCGCGGGACGGAGTGAAGCGAAACTTCTCGCGGAACGCCTCGCTGGGGTGCGCTTTGCAGGAATCTTCAGCTCCCCCATGCAGCGCTGTCGCGAGACGGCAGAGGCGATCCGCTCCACGCGAGGACCGAACGTACCGGCACGACCGAATACGCAGATTGAAGATCGCCTCACAGAGGTTGATTACGGCGGCTGGACAGGGAAAGAGCTGAAGGTTCTGGCGAAGGACCCGCTCTGGGCAACGGTTCAACGCCAACCGTCGGCGATGCAGTTTCCTGAAGGTGAGTCGCTCCGCGCAGCAGCGACGCGTGCGACTGAGGCCATTCGTGACTTGGATGCAGGGTTCAAGGACGAAGATGTCTGGCTTGCGGTAAGCCACGGCGACATCATCAAGGCTATCGTCTCCGATGCAAGCGGTGCTCCGCTTGACCTCTTTCAGCGCATCGTGATCGATCCGGCAAGCATCAGCGTGATCAAGTTCGGCGGCGAGCGCCCAGCGATCCTCCGCCTGAATGAATCCGCCGCCGGAATCGCCTCCCTCTTCGCACCGCGCGAGCGTCGCCACTCCCTGATCGGCCGACTCTTGGGAAGAGAGTAGGAGCGGCGTGGCGCGTAGGATTCTCCGCTTCGATGCTCCGGATCGATTTATTGCGGGGGCGATTGGCGAGCCTGGCAAGCGCGTCTTCCACCTCCAGGCCACAGAAGGTGGACGCATCTCTGCCGTGATCGTTGAGAAGTCGCAGGTTGCAATCCTTGCGCGCCGCATTGCCGAAATGCTGAAGGACCTCGGCGAGGGTGGCGAGATTGGACTCCCAACGGCAGGATCCCCGCTCCCGCCCACCGCGCCAACGTTGACCGAACCGCTGAACGCAGAGTTTCGTGTGGGGACGATTGCACTGGCATGGGACCCTGCCGTCAACCGCTTGATCCTTGAGTTCCGCGATGACATGAACGAAGAGGACGCCTCCGACGCACCGCCGCCAATGAATGATGCTCCTGATGGACCAGACGTCCTACGCGTCTCACTGAGTCCCGCGGCGGCGCTCACCTTCGCCGAGCGTGCGCTTCAACTCGCCGCGGCGGGTCGTCCTCCCTGCCCAAACTGCGGAGCGCCGCTCGAAGTGACGGGGCACCGCTGCGCGCGCAAGGCCGCCTACCTGAACTGATCGGCAGCCGCGTGAACAAACTCCCGGTGCCAGGCGGGAGCCTCACCACCATTGAAGCGCTCGCTGCACTCCACACCGCAACGGGCCTGCGCCCCGTTGGACGCCTCGCAGATGCGAGCAACGCCACCTTTCTCTGTGAACTGGAGGGGGCGAGCCCACTACAAGTGATCTACAAGCCCATCCGCGGAGAGCAGCCGCTCTGGGACTTCCCTGATGGGACGCTGGCCGGACGTGAGGTGGCCGCGTTTGAGGTGAGTGAGGCGCTCGGCCTCCACGTCGTTCCGCCAACGATCCTTCGCGACGGCCCAGCTGGTGCGGGGGCGGTGCAACTCTGGATTGAACACCTCGGCGTGCAGCGTGCAATTGATGCGGTAAACGGGAGCAGTGCTGCACTCCGTCCGATCGTTCTATTTGATGCGATCGTCAACAACGGCGATCGGAAGGCGGGGCACCTCCTCCCGATCAGTGACGAGGTCATCCTCGGCGTAGATCATGGCGTCACCTTTGCCGTTGAACCAAAGTTGCGCACCGTACTTTGGAACTGGCGGAGCGAGCCTCTCCTCGCGGCCGAACGCACCGCACTGACCCGCGGGGCTGAACTCCTTGATGCGCCTGCGCCACACGCGCTCACCGAACGTCTCCGCGAACTGATTAGCGACATAGAGATCCAAGCACTCCGTGAAAGGATCAACGCCCTCTTGGCGGCAGACTGCCTCCCCGAGCCGTCCCCTGAGTGGCCGGCACTCCCCTGGCCTCTCGTCTAGAGGCGCTCACTCCTCCGAACGCGCTGCCTTACGGGAGCAACGACTCGTCGAGGAGCTCCTCCACGGTGAGGTCTGCACGAATCCCCTGATCAGGGAGTCCGCGGAGGAATTCAAGCGAGGTGGCCCAGCCAGCGCGATCAATTGCCCCGAGCCCCTCGGACTCTTGCACGAGTCCACGCCACACGTTGACGGTTGCCTTCATGACCGCGAGGGACTTCGCGCGCGTTGCCTCGTCGGCAGCAACTTCAGGAACAACCTTCGCCGCCGCATCCACGCCGAGCTCAGGGTTCGCACTGATCTGTTCCATAGCATCGAGCGTTGCTGCAATGAAGGCGCGGATCGCGTCCCGCTTTGCGCTGATCGTCTCCGGTGAACTGATCAGACCAGGTCCTGCGAATGGAGCGGAGGCCGATGCGTAGAAGACGCTCAACTCAAGTCCCGCCGCCTCGGCCTGAACCAGATCGTTGTTTGCATAGCCGGTCACCGCGTCCGCCTGCCCTGTGATCAGCGCCTGCGTCTGACCGAAGTCTGGGTAGAGCTCGAGTTGAATGTCCGAAACTTCAAGAGCGGCTTCGGCCAAGATTCCAAGGAGTGTCAGGTATCCAGAGCCGTACTGACCAGGCGTCCCAACCTTTCGGTTCGCGAGATCACTCGGCGCGCTGATCCCAACGTCCGCTCGAGCGATGATCACGTTGGGAAGGATGCCGTAGACCGTTGCCATGTAGCGAATCGGAATCCCATTTGATACGGCGGGAATCACACTAGTTCCATCGGCGAGGGCAATATCCACCGCGCCGCTCCCCACGAGGTTGATCAGGTCTGGATCAATTTGGTTCTGGATGGTCACATCTAGTCCAGCGCGCTCATATGCGCCGCTCTGCTGTGCGAGGTAGAAGGGGGCGAACTGCACGCTGGGGATGTAGCCGAGTCCCACACTTAATGCGGTGCGTGGAGCACTCGCAGTCGGCGAAGCGGGCGTACCCTCGCACGCACCAACCACAATGGAGAGGCTGATCACCGCGACCACCATCAGATTGAGCGTTCGACCGAGTGACATGACTCCCCCTATCTCTGTATCCGAGTGCTCAGCCGTTCCGCGGCAACAACAAGAGTGTATGCAAAGGCTCCAAGTAGCGCGATCTGAACGAGTGCCGCAAAGAGAAGTGGTGTGTCAAAGAGTGAACCGCGAGCAAGATTCACAAGGATGCCGAGGCCGGCGCTCCCGCCGAGCCACTCGCCCACGATGGCACCGACCACGGCGAGCGTGGCGGCCACACGCGCACCCGCAAAGATCCCGCTGCGTGCACTCGGAAGTCTGATCAACAGCAGGGACTGGATGCGCGAAGCGCCGATTGAACGTCCAAGTTCAAGAAGGCCTCGATCTGCGTCTCGAACCGCAACCAGCGTGGCGATCGCCATGGGGAAGAGGGTGATGAGTGCGCAGATCGCAATCTTTGCCGTAGCTCCAGGCCCGAACCAGAGGACGAGGAGTGGACCGAGCGCCAGAATTGGCGTTGACTGTGCCGCCACAAGGTACGGACTTGCAAGTCGTCGAGCCGCGCCGGAGAGTCCGAGGCCGATCCCGATCAAGAGTCCGAGCAGTCCGCCGAGCAGTCCGCCTACTGTCACCTCCATCACCGTTGGGAGGAGATGCCGCATCATCGTTCCGTCGCCCCACGCCTGGGCGAAGCGTGCCGCCACGAGTGACGGGGGTGGCAGGATGAAGGTGGCAACACCGCTCAGGCGTACGCCAGCCTCCCATGCACCGAGGAAGAGAAGCCCGAGCAGCGCCGGCTGAAGGCGTTGGAGACTACGCATAGACCACCCCGCTCAGCGCAGCGAGTAGCTCCGCCTGCTGTGAGAGGCCGCCTGGAGCAAGGAGTGCACTTCGGCGCTGGCTCGCGGGGAGTGACCGGAGCCCCTTCCACTCGCCACCAATCTCCCCCTCGGCGTTCAGAAGAAGAATTCGATCAGAGACCAGGAGTGCCTCCGCAACATCGTGGGTCACGAGCAACGCAGCGGCACTACCAATGAGTTCGGGGAGTTCTGCGTTGAACTGGTTCCGCGTCGGCGCATCAAGCGCGGCAAACGGCTC
>CAIZYO010000010.1 GCA_903937225.1 uncultured Chloroflexota bacterium
CGATCAGCGTCTCAAGTGAGATCTCATAGACGCCAGGCGTCCCACTTGAGACGAGGCTCCCGCCAGCAAGTGCAACAAGTTCCGCCGCATAGTCGTCTGGCGCGAGGCCGTAGATGGCGGAGGTTGCGTCGATCTCGTAGAAGACGCTCACGCTCGACGCCTGATCAATCAGCGACACGAGTGCCGTGATCTCGCTCTCAATATCTGCCGTGAGGTCGGCCGCGAGCAGCGTTCGTCCAGTGGCGTCACCGATCAACTGCATGGTGCCGAGCACACCAGAGACGCTCGTTGGGTTCAACGTGACGAGCGTCAGGTTCGCCGCACGCATCGCCGTGATCGCATCCTCTGGCGTGAATGGCGGTGCCGCAACAAAGACCAGGTCTGGCTCCAACGCCACGATCGCCTCTACGTCCACTCCGGTGTAGCTAGCAACCGTCGGCGTGGCGGCGAGTGCCGCAGGGGTGCAGGTGCACTCGGCGATTGCAACCACGCGATCTGTAAGGTCAAGCGCCACGAGCGTCTCCACGCTCGCAGGCGTCAGGGCCACGATCGTCGCTGGCTCTTCTTGGATCACGACCTGCTCGCC
This sequence comes from uncultured Chloroflexota bacterium, assembly GCA_903937225.1. Classification (GTDB taxonomy): domain Bacteria; phylum Chloroflexota; class Limnocylindria; order Limnocylindrales; family Limnocylindraceae; genus Limnocylindrus. The sequence continues at coordinate 587 of CAIZYO010000010.1, forward strand.
CGTGTCATCGGTGAGCGTGCGCGGGAACGCCTCTTCGGTCAGTGCGGAGTTTGCCGGCTCACTCGGGCTCACAGAGGAGCCGCATCCGGCGATCAGGGTGATGGTGATCGCGCTTGCGATCATGAGTTGTGCGAACGAAACGAAACGGTGCGCGCGTACGAAAGCAGTCATGCTTCCTCCCTTGCCTCGAGGGCGAATAGCCTTCTATGCCGCGTGTCCGGCGACCGGACTGATGGGAGCCTCTTGCGGAGCCACTCCCAATTACCGTTGCGGGACAGTGCCGGATTTTCACCAGCTTCGCGTCCACGCGGCGTTGATGGCAGGAGGCTAGCAGTCTTCCGCCAAGTCTGCCGAACGCGATCTGCGAGCGATACGCGCGACGTGGCATCCTCGCCCTCCTGCTGACTCGCACCCCGCGTCTCTCGCCTCCCGCACCTGGAGGACGACATGCTCACTGGGTTACTCCTCGCCGCTGCTGTTGGAAGCGTCGCAACCGTCGCACCGCCGACCGCCACCGTCCTCGCCAATCGCACCGCGTTCAATCAGCCGTGTGTCTGGTTCACCTCCACCGCACCAGATCGACTCGCCGCAGCGGCGTCCGCCGCACTGGAACGACTCGGGTGGACGGTTGCGAGCAGCGTGGGGCCGCGCTTTACGCAGGAGGTTGCACTTCGCGGGATCGCACCAGCGGGTGCGCTCTACGTGCACTCGCACGGCGATCACTACTACGATGCTGCCGCTAAGCGGCGCTCATCAGGATTCCGTGTTGATGCAGGGCGCTGCGAGAACGCACCAACGGTGATCGCACCACAGATCACTCAGGCTCGCACCGGTATTGCACCGTTGACACTCGCCTTCATCTCTACCTGCTACAACGGCGAACGCATCTCCAAGCTCCCCGCCGCACTTGGGATCGCCATGCAGAAGAGCGGACCTGGAGTCGCTGGGCCTCGTAGTTTTTATGTGAGCTACAGCGGCGTCGCTTGGGTGCGCGCGATCGTGCGCTTTGAGACCGCCTTCTGGCGCGCGCTGCGGCGTGGCGCAACGAGTGGCGCCGCCTTCGACGCGGCGCTCCTCAGTGGATACTCCGCCGCCGATCTCCTCCCTGAGTGGTGGGGGAGCTACAGCCTGCGACCAACACCGCCCGCCTCACAGCCGGGGGTACCGAGAAGTGTCTAGTTCAC
>CAIZYO010000011.1 GCA_903937225.1 uncultured Chloroflexota bacterium
CTGGGATGCGACGCACAATCCGTTTAGCGCGCCAGTGCCCGAGCATGTGGAACTGCTCGCCACAACCTCAGGGGATGTGAGCAAGCGCTCGGCTGGCGATCCAGCGGGTGGGGCACTCGCGCAGCAATACGACGTGGTGCTTAACGGCTGGGAACTTGGCGGCGGCTCCGTGCGCATCCATGATCGTGCGCTACTCGAGCGTTCATTCGCGCTGATGGGGCACTCCCTCGACGACGCGCGCGCAAAGTTTGGCGCGCTCCTTGACGCATTCGAATATGGCGCACCGCCACACGGCGGCATCGCGATCGGTGTTGAACGCTGGGCGGCGCTCCTTGCGAATCAGGTCAACATTCGCGAAGTGATGGCCTTCCCGAAGACGCAATCGGGGAGTGACCTAATGCTTGAGGCCCCGTCAGAGCCCGACGCGAAGCAGTGGAGCGATCTCGGTCTTGCGGTGAAGCCGCAGAAGTAGCGCAGGGCCGACGGTAGTGAGTGGCGCGCATGCCCACCCTTAAGATCCGCGGCGCAGAGCTTTACTTCGATACGTACGGCGAGCCAGTCCGTGGTCGTGACCCCATCCTCCTGATCCACGGCTCGTACATCACTGGATCTGTCGACTGGAGCGGGGTGGCGCCGCGCTTGGCGCAGGAGTTCCAGGTGATCGTCCCAGACTGTCGCGGTCACGGGAGGAGCGACGATCCTGCTGGCCGATACTCGTTTCGCGAGATGGCTGCCGATGCTGCCGCACTGATTCGTGCCCTCGGCCACAAGCAGGCGCACGTAATCGGGCATAGCAATGGTGGCAACGTGGCGCTCGTGACGTTGATGGAGCATCCCGATGTGGTAGCGAGCTGTATTCCTCAGGCTGCGAATGCCTATGTGAGCGCAGACCTTGTGGAGCGGATTCCGAAGAAACTGGATCCGGAGCGTGTGCGAGTGGAGGATCCTAGCTTGATGATGGAGATGATTGAGCTCCATTCAGCACGTCACGGCGTCGACTATTGGGCGACCCTCCTTCGTCGTACGGCCGCAGAGATCGTCAGCGAACCAAACTACACCGCACTTGATCTCGCTCGCGTGCAGCGACCAACACTCGTGATCGAGGGTGAACACGACGCAACTAATGCTCCGGCAGCGCACGGACGCTTCATGGCGCAGCACATCCAAGGGAGCCAGCTCTGGATTCCGGTCGGTATTGGTCACAACGTGCACACCGAAGCCCCCGGGGAGTGGTGCGAGCGCGTGCTCGAATTTCTTCGCGCCGTCCCTGCAGTGCAGCGTCACTGAGCGATAACGCTGTGCATTCCCGGGTCGTGCGCCTTGAACTTGTAAACCCGTGGAGGATCGCGCACGGGGTCTCTACTGAGCGCTCAACAGTGATCCTTGAACGTGATGGCGGATATGGTGAGGCGGCGATCGTCCCTTACCTTGGAGAGTCGAGCACTGAGATCCTTGCGGCACTCGCCTCGTTTGGTTCAAATCACCTCGAGCATGTCCGCGTTGGAGTCCGAGGAGACGGAGTCGATTCAATCACGTCTCGAGGTGCACAGTGCGCGGTTGATCTCGCCCTCTACGATGCGGAGGGTCGGGCACGGGGAGAGCCGCTCTGGAAGGTTCTTGGCATCAACGCAGCATCTCCGATTGAGACCTCGTTCACGATCGCGATGGATACCCCAGATGAGATGGCAAAGCGGGCCCGTGCGGCGGAGGCGTCGATCCTCAAGCTCAAGATGGGTGGAGTTGACGATGAGGCGTGTGTTGAAGCGGTTCGTGGTGTCACGAACGCGACGCTACGACTTGATGCGAATGGAGGGTGGAGCCGTGAGGAGGCGGCGCGCCTGATTCCCCGTCTCGCTCGGTTCAAGATTGAGCTGGTGGAACAGCCGCTTGCGGTCGCGGATCGTGACGGTTTCGCGTGGCTCCGTGCCCAGCAGGTCGGTGTTCCGATTTTTGCCGATGAGAGCGTGAGCACAGTGGAGGGCGTCGACGCCCTGGCCGAGAGCGTTGATGGAATTGTTATCAAGTTACGGAAGTTTGGCGGGCTTCGTCTCGCACATGCGGCGATTGAGCGGGCGCGCAGCCTTGGCTTACGAACGATGATGGGGTGCATGATCGAAAGCTCACTCGCTGTTACCGCGGCGGCGCATCTTGCCTTGCGCTGCGACATCGCGGACCTTGATGCGCCGCTGCTCATTCGCAACGATCCGTTCAGTGGGCTTACGTACCGTGGATCAGCGGTGCTTCTGCCGCCAGGGGCAGGAATCGGTGCTGTTCCGCGTGGAGGCAACTAGGAGGCGTCGCCCCCGCGTCGCTCCCACGGATCAATCGCGTGTCTGTCCGCGGGCGGTGCCTCGAACCCAAGGCGAGTCCTTCCGTCTGATGGTGTGATCGCCGCTTCGTCACCGCATTCGACCCCCGTGCCAGCAGAAGTTGTTCCTGAGGAGAGGAGCGCAAGCGGGGTGAGGCGCACCGGACCCACAGCACCGTTGTGCGCGGCATGCAACGTCTCATCTGGGGTGCGTCCGTGGGCCGCGATCAGCGCTGTGATCGTCTCCGGATCAACCCCCGCATGTGTCACGGGGAGCGAGAGGAGTGCGGTGGTCCCCCCAACGAGGCGGAGCGCCTCAGCGCCCGCCGCCTCTGCAGTGCCAGCCTCCGTGCGCAGAGCGAGCGGAGCGAAGTCCACCGCTCCGGTGAGTCCGGCGACGAGGATCGGGTGCGCGCCGCCAGACCAGGCCGCCTCGATGAGGCGACTCAGGGCAGGAGAGGGGCGGTCGCTCACGAGGGAGGTGTCGCTTGCGAGGATCAGCGCGGCAACGGTCATGCCCAAAGTATACGCAGGCGCGAAGCGTGCGAGAATCCTCATATGACAGCCCTAAACGCCCCCGCAAATCTCGTCGCCCAGACGGGCATTCGCACCGTCGGCATCGTCGCGCACGTTGACCATGGGAAGACCACGCTGGTGGACAGCCTCCTGCGCCAGAACGGCGCCTTCCGCGCCAACGAAGAGCTCGTAGAGCGCGTGATGGACAGTGGGGACCTTGAGCGCGAGAAGGGGATCACGATCCTTGCGAAGGAGACGGCGATCCAGTTCAAGGGCGTACGCGTCGTGATTGTGGACACTCCAGGTCACGCCGACTTCGGTGGCGAAGTGGAGCGCAGCCTTCTCGCCGTTGATGCGGTGCTCCTGCTCGTTGATGCCTCTGAGGGCCCGCTCCCACAGACGCGCTACGTCCTCTCAAAGGCGCTCGCGCGCTCCCTCCCAGTGGTGCTCGTCATCAACAAGATCGATCGCGCCGACGCACGCATCAAGGAGGTGATTGACGAGGTCTACGAGCTCTTCCTTGACCTCGGTGCGAATGAGCAGCAGATCAACTTCCCGATCGTCTACACCAACGCCCGCGCCGGCACCGCAACGCTCGATCTTGAGAAGCCTGGCACCGACCTCATCCCACTCTTGGACGTGGTACTCGAAACTGCGCCGGCGCCGATGCACGAGCCTGGCCACCCGCTACAGGTGCTGATCACGAACCTTGCGGCAAATGACTTCGTTGGGCGCATCGCCGTTGGACGCATTCGCAACGGGATCGTGCGCAAGGGGGCGAAGATCACCATCCTCCGCGAAGAGAGCGCGATCAGCGGGACCGTGACGTCGCTCACGCTGCCAATGGGGATTGAACGCGTTGAGGTTGCTGAAGCTGGACCCGGTGAGATCGTTGGCATTGCAGGTCTCGCCGATGTTGAGATTGGCGAGACGATCACCGACCCTGCAGATCCGCGACCGCTCGAACGACTCCATGTTGATCCGCCAACGCTTCAGATGACGTTCGGCGTGAACACGAGCCCGATCGGTGGAAAGGATGGAAAGTTCCTTACGTCGCGCCAGTTGAAGGCACGCCTTGAGAAGGAGGTGCTCGGCAATCCAGCGATTGAGGTGAGCCCAACGGATACGGGCGAAGCCTTCCAAGTACGTGGACGCGGCGAACTCCAACTTGCAATCCTCGTGGAGCAGATGCGACGCGAAGGGTTTGAACTTGAAGTGTCGCGCCCTGAGGTGCTCTTGCATAAGGGCCCTAAC
>CAIZYO010000012.1 GCA_903937225.1 uncultured Chloroflexota bacterium
CATACTCCGAAGCGTTCCAGCTGCCAGTGGAGCGCATCTACGCCGTTGGCCCCCTCCATGGCGCATGGCTCGCAAGCGAAACAGACGTTGCTGCGCGGGCCGACGTGCTTCGCGAACAGTATCCCGCCCTCCAGGGACGGCGCGTCCTCTTGTACGCCCCAACATTCCGCGGTCGGGGCGTCAGTCGACGATCCGCACTTGCAATTTCTCCAGATGCCATCGCCGCTGCACTGCCGCCCGACTGGATCGTTCTGATCAAGGCGCACCCGCTGGTGCCGATCACGGACACCGCAACGCACCCGTCATGCCTCATCGTTGATCGCAGGACGCCCGTTGAAGATCTCTTCCCCGTTGCTGATGCCCTCTTCACCGACTACTCATCATCGGTATTCCTCTGGTCGCTGATGGCTCGGCCACTCCTTCTCGCCATTGACGACATTGCGGAGTATTCGCAGGACCCTGGTCTCTTCGCCGATCTCTCAGCAAGCGACGGGATCGGACAGCGCGTGAGTAGTGCCGCGGATGTTGCCGCACTTCTTACTGCGAGCGAGGCGCACGGCGGTGCCGGAGCGCGTGAGCGATATCGCGCGTTTGCCGAGCGTTATCTCGGACCCCGAGCTGAACTTGACGGCGCACCTGCGCGAGCGGCGGCGCTCATTTTGAGCGAGGAGTTCCCCGCTCAACGAAGGAGCGAGCGCCAGTAGAGCGTCGCAAAACCTGCCGCAAGAATGGCGAGGAGGCCGGCGAGCGCAAGCGCTCCAGTCGCACCAAGGAGTGAAACGGCGGCACCAGTCGCTAGCCCGCCGATCGGCGTAGACCCTGCAAAAACGGTGGTGTAGACACTCATTACCCTGCCGCGAAGTGGCGCTGGGGTCGTGGTTTGGATGGAGGCATTTGCGGTCGCCGCCATGGAGATCGCACCGAATCCGGCACCGAAGAGTGCGAGTCCCGTGAGCGGGACCGCATCGGCGAGACCACTCCCCGCGGCGGCTCCCGCCGCCACGCTGAACACGCCGAGAAGTGCACCGCCGATCACAATCAACTTTCTCCGCGGCTCGCGAAGTGCAGCAACCGTCAGCGCGCCAAGGAGTGAGCCGAGCCCAACTGCAGCCATCAACCCTCCGAGGCCGGCAGCGCCGATCTGCAGCACCACACGCGAGAGCGGCGGAATGATGACGTTGAAGTTCATCGCCACACCAGAGATCACGCCGATCACAAAGACGCAGAGCGCCACGATCGGGGTGCGCTGCACGTAGCGCAGGCCTTCCATCAGGCTCGACTTCACCGCTTCAACGCTTCGTGGGCGTGCACCGCGAGGTGCAGCATGCAACTCCACCTCCCGCATCAGAAGGAGCGCAAGGAGCGTGGCGAGGAAGCTCGCACCGTTCACCGCGAAACATCCAGCCACGCCGATCACACTGATCAAGACGCCGCCGATTGCGGGACCAATGACCCGCGCGCCATTGAACATCGCGGAGTTGAAGGCAACGGCACGCCCCACCTCTTCGCGTGGAACCATCTCAGAGAAGAACGACTGCCGAATCGGCATGTCGACCGCATTGACGGTCCCAAGGGCGACCGCAAGGACGATCAAGAGTGGGATCGAAATCACGCCGAACGCGACCAAGAGCGCCTGAAGCAGCGCCAGGATCATCAGCGCGGCCTGCGTGCCAATCAGCGCCTGTCGCTTCGGCAGCACGTCTGCGAGGACGCCACCGAAGAGTCCGAAGATCAGGACGGGGGTGAACTGCGCCGCAGCAACCACGCCGAGCCAGACAGGATCTGGCGTTAGTTCAGTGATCAGCCATGCCTGTGCAATGGATTGCATCCAGGTGCCGGCGAGCGAGATAAGTTGGCCACCCCAGAAGAGTCGGTAATTCCTGTGGCGGAATGGTCCGCGCCAGCCAGGCGCGCGGGGAACTTTGATGGCTCGAACGCTGATGACACGACGTGGCGGCATAGGATCAGGCTACACCGCGAACGTGCTGCCCTCGTTGTGGCGAGTGTGCGGGTGCTAGTTGCGCGAGCGCGGCTTCGCTGCA
>CAIZYO010000013.1 GCA_903937225.1 uncultured Chloroflexota bacterium
ACCTGTCCAGCGGTGTCGAGCAAGATCTGCTTCCCCGTAAAGAACGGGTGGCAGTTCGAGCAGACTTCGGTCTTCATTTCGCTCGAGCGCGTTGAACCGACGCTGAACTTGGTGCTGCATGCGAGACACGTGATCTCGATCTGGTTGTACTTGGGATGAATCTCTGGCTTCATCAGCGGCTCTCTACGCGTCCGGCGCGGAGGCGACCACATTGACGCGCTTCTTCAAGCGCGACGCGTAGTCAAACTTCACGCGACCTGTGACGGTTGCATAGATGGTGTAGTCGCTGCCAAGGCCAACGCCGCGGCCAGCGGCGAACTGCGTTCCACGCTGGCGCACAATGATGCCGCCTGCATTGATGAACTCGCCGTCGCCAACCTTCACGCCAAGGCGCTGACCAGCGCTGTCGCGTCCGTTGCGGCTGCTTGATCCTGCCTTCTTATGTGCCATGACGTCCTCCTTGGTTTCCTGCGACTACTTGATTATTCAGCGTCGGCTGGCTTCTTCGCCGCCGTCTTCTTTGCAGCTGGCTTCTTCGCCGCCGTCTTCTTTGGTGCGCTCTTCTCTGCAGGCGCTTCCACCTTCAACTTCTCGGCGAGCGCAGCGTCGGCCTTCGCCTTTTCAGCGGCGGCAGCCTTTGATGCAACCTTCGCCTGTTCGCGCTCTGCAGCGCCGGCCTCCCAGAGCGCCTTTGCGCTGGTGCCATTCACTGCAACTTCTGTGACCTTAATAAGGTGCAGCTCTTGGCGGTGGCCCTTGGTGATGCGGCTGCGCGCCTTTGGTCGGTACTTGAAGCTGATCGTCTTTACGCCGCGCTCCTGGCCAACCACGAGTGCGGTGACCTTTGCGCCGCTGACTACTGGGGTTCCAACCTCTGTTGAGGTTGCGGTGCGCACAAGGAGGACGCGATCGAAGGTGACCTCGCTACCTGGGGTAGCGTCGAGCAACTCAACGTGCAGCTCGCTGCCGAGCTCCACGCGATACTGCTTCCCACCGGTTTCGATGACTGCGTACATGCTTGGTTCACCCTTCTTATTCGAGACTTCCGCGGCGGCCGAGCCGCCGTGTCGCGGGCTGACGAAGAGGTCAGGCGCGGGAGGGAGAGTCTAGGCGTACCCGCGCTCCCTCGTCAACCGCGGCACGCTCAGGGCGTGCTCACGGCACGCTCGACCAGCCCCTAGGCGCCACCCCCCTGGTGCACCCGATGGCTCTGCACGAGGCCGAGCCCAAAAGCAAGCGAAATCAGTGAGGCGCCGCCATAGCTCACAAAAGGGAGGGGGATCCCTGTAATGGGCGCCATCCCGAGGTTCATCCCAATGTTGACCCCCGCCTGGATCAGGAAAATCGCCGCGAGCCCTCCCGCAAGGACGATGCCAAAGCGATCCTCAGCCTCCCACGCGTGCCAGATCAGCCGGATCACGATCAGGCCGAGCAGCGCAATGATCAACAGGCCGCCAAACGCTCCGAAACTTCGAACGAGGGCCGCAAAGACGAAGTCGCTCTCTTGTACGGGGAGTGGCGCAATGCTTCCAGTTCCGTCAAAGCCGATCCCAAAAAGCCCTCCGCTGGAGATCGCATCGAGCGCTTGCGTGAGTTGGTACTTCGGTCCTGCAGGGTCTGCGTTCGGATCAATAAAGGCGATCAGTCGCTCCTTCTGATAATCCGCAATTAAGAAGGCCCAAGCGAACGGCACCGCCAGCACGCCGAGTGCGGCGAGCGCGGCAACCCAGCGCGTGGCCACACCGTAAAGAAGTAGTGCACCAAAAAGTGCGGCGAGGATGATCACGGCGGTTCCTGCGTCTGGCTGCACCGCAACCAAGAGGAACGGCGCTGCAACAACGACTATGGCGAGGAGCGTTGCGTTCAGATCGTCCGGCTGTGCGTTCTCACGCGTCAGCACGGTAGCGATCGCTACAAGTGTCAGGATCTTTGCGATCTCACTTGACTGGATGGCGATTCCGAAGATGGCGATTGCGCGGGAGTTTCCCCCCGAGTCTTGACCGAAGATCAGCGTTGCAATCAGCAGCAGTAGGTTCGCCGCGTAGAGCGGCCATGCAAACGTGCGAATCCAACGCCAGTTGATCGCAGTGGTGATTGCAAACGTGAGCAGCCCAAGGAGCGTCCAGATGATGGAGCGCAAAAAGATTGACGAGAGACTTAGTAGTTCTTGGTCATAGCTCCGTGCATTGATCCACGCCATGCCGATTCCAGAGAGCATTAAGAGCAACATTCCAGAGGCTGCAAGCCAATCCATGCGACGGACGATGCTGCCGATCCAACTCGCCGCACCGAACGGCCCACGCGTGACCGAAGATCCGAGACTCATCGTCGCTCACTCGGCTTTCGCTGCTCACTCGCCCTTCGCCGCCTACTCGCCATAGTAGTTTCCGATCGACATTGCGCCTGGGATTCTGTAGTCGCGCGTGAAGTCGTACTGCAACTGCAAGTACCGCTTGAGGACTTCGATCGCCGCGTTTGAGGCGGTGTTGGAACCGTGCATGAAGACCACATAGGCGAAGTCGGCGTCGGTGCGGCTCCAATCATCCGTTGGGGCCACAAAGCCTGAGATCCAGTGGTGGTACGGGAGTCGACCCTGCTTATCGCGCACGCCATACTCTGCCGTCCCCGTCTTCCCGGTAAGGAAGATTGGGAGCTGCCCGAGATTCTTTGTCATGTATTCATTTGTCACGACAAGGCGCGACGCGCGGCGCATCTCAATCATCGTGCTGCTTCGCATCTCGACGTTCGCTGACGCAACAGGTGCCGCTGTCTCAACGAGTGTCCCGTCTGGATCGCGAATCTCAAGGACGACGTGTGGCTTCCAGAGCGTCCCGCCGTTCGCGAGTGCCGAAAATGAGTTCAGAACCTGCAGCGGTGTGGCGAGGTCATACCCCTGCCCAAGCGCCGACTGCAGCACTTCACCGTCATATAAGGTGCGGCTGATCGCGCTTCGCGCCCAGTCTTGATCTGGAACAAGCCCGCCAATCTCGTTCGGCAGGTCGATGCCAGTTGGGCGTCCGAAGCCCCACGCTTTTCCGCAATTGGCGAGCCGATCAATCTTCAGGCGCTGCGCAAGCTGATAGGTCACGACCGCCGAGCTGTACGAGAAGCCTTGCGCTGGGGTGAGCCTGCGGCCAAATCCTGCACGATTCCATTCGTAGAATTTCTGATCACCAACCTCAAGGTACGGAAGAGAGGCGAGTGTTTCGTCTGGTCGAACAACACCCTCATCGAGTGCACACGAATAGGTCACCAGCTTGTACGTACTCCCTGGTGGGAAGTGGGATCCGGTTGCATGGTTCAGCAGCGGAGCATTCTTGTTGTCGAGGTACTTCTGGTACTGCGCTGTGGTGATGCCCGCCGAAAAGAGGTTGTTGTCATACGTGGGGAGTGACGCCATTGCAATGATCTGGCCGTTCTGTGGGTTCATGCTCGTTACCACACCCTGCTTATTCCCCGCCGCCTTCACCCCCCAGCTGAGCGCATCGAATGCGCGCTGTTGTGCTTCCGCATCAATCGTCAACACCACACTCTTTCCAGCAACTGGAAGTTTGGTGACGCCGAGTTCGCGCACCTCTCGCCCCTGGGCATCAATTTCAATTTGGCGAATGCCTGGCGTCCCGCGCAGCACCTCTTCATAACTCTGCTCTACTCCTGCGCGACCGATGTAATCCAGTTCGTTGTATCCCGCTGCAGCGAGTGCACTTAACTCGAGCGCATCAATGCGACCAACGTATCCAACCACTTGACTCGTCAGCTCTCCGAGTGGATACGCACGTCGCGCTTCAAAGAGTGTCTCGACGCCCGGAAGTGCGGCGCGTTCCTCTTCAATGAATCGTGTGATGCGTTCGTCAACGACACTTGCAATTCGCACAGGCTCCCAAATGGATCCGGTGGCGCGATCAAGTGTCATCGTGATTCGAACTGGATCAATACTGAGAATCTCTGCAAGCCGCGTCACAACCTCTGGCCGAATAGTGAGCGGTAAATCTCCCGGACGAATCTGCACAGCGTACGTTGCAATGTTTTCTGCAAGGACACGACCTGCGCGATCAAGGATCAGTCCGCGTGGTGGCGCAATAATCTGCTCAATGATGCGGTGACCGTCGCTGAGCGTGGTGATGCTGCGCGTCGTTGCGCCGTCACCACTCGCTTGTACCGCAAC
>CAIZYO010000014.1 GCA_903937225.1 uncultured Chloroflexota bacterium
CATCACTCGCAACAGGGGTGAGATCAATGATCGCTGCCACCACCGCATGTCCACCAATGTCTGGGCGGACCTTGAGCCTGAGGTGGAGTCGCGCAGCACCGTCGGCGAGCGCCTCTACGGTGCGCCGCACGGAGACTGCGGCGGTGACAGGAATCCCCGCAACTTCGGTTGCGAGTCGGCCTTCAATGTGTTCCGCGTCGGTGCGATGGAGTGCTTCACACCCTGGAAGGAGCGCGGCAATCGCCGCTGGATCCTCACTCGTCTCAAGGAGTTGCGCAACGCTTCTGCTCAGCGTGCTGGAACCGTTGAATTCGGCCATAGAGCCCTCCAACTACTTCGCCTGCTTGCAACCCTCGTGCACGATCAATAGATCTTCGTGACACCCTCCGGCATCTCAACGATGAACTCGCTTGCAGGGATCGGTGCGTCCAACGTGATCGCAGTTACCTGCGCCTCTCGAACCACACGATCATCATGGATCTCACTGACGCTGAGCAGGATCCCCGTTGCGCGATCGAACGTGACGCGATAGCGGAAGGTGGCGTGGTCGCCGACGCGATCAATGATCCGTGGTGCGGCGGACTCCACCGTGAGTGCCGCCCGATCAAGGTGGGTGGACTCGTGAATCGCTCCGAGCGTGCCGCTGCGCAGCGTGTTGGCGCAGAAGTGCGCGGGTCGGAGGAAGGTGCTCGCCCAACCTTTTCCAGGAAGTGGACCGAGCGTCTGCACGTGACCCGCGGTGGCTGGGAGCTCTGCGTCATCAAGTCCCGTGGGCGGAGCTCGGTGCGGCCGACGCGTAGCGGTGTTACTCGCGGCGTTGTACTGCTCAATCACTGAACCATCGGTCGCCCAGACCTCGTAAGCGGACCCTGTTGAGGTGGTGACACGTGCTCGCGGACGATCGACCAGGATCTCGGTCCGGGTCAGGCTTTCGCCGCTCGTTGTGACGCTTCGGTCTTCAATCCGCAGGCGCAGGGTGCGTGCGCGGCGCTCTGCATCAGCGGCGAAGGCGAAGAGCTGGTCAAGCGTGGGGAGGCCGCCCGGCAAGGCGCTCACCACAGGGGCGAGGGTCGCCTCACTCGTGTGCGCTGGCAAGGTGCTGCTGGGTGGCTTCATGCCCCCATCGTAGCGGAGCGCTGGGCGTAGACTCTGCGCATGGCAGAGCAGCACGCAGCCGCAGTAGCGCCGGGACGACCACTCCGCGAGGCGTGGATCGTTGAGGCGGTGCGCACCCCCGTCGGTCGTTACGGCGGCGCGCTCGCAGGAGTGCGCCCGGACGACCTCGCCGCCACCGTCCTTGAAGCGGTCGTTGCGCGAAGTGGAATTGATCCGGCGATCATTGACGACGTCATTCTCGGGTGCGCAAACCAGGCGGGTGAAGACAACCGCAACATTGCGCGCATGGCACTCCTGATTGCTGGACTCCCAGTTGAGGTTGCTGGCCAGACGGTGAATCGACTCTGCGGCTCTGGACTTCAGGCGGTGGCGAGCGCAGCACAGGCGATCGCCGTAGGTGATGCGAATGTGGTGATTGCTGGTGGTGTGGAGAGCATGAGCCGCGCGCCACTCGTCACGTTGAAACCAGAGAGTGGATACGAGCGCGGCACCCGCGAACTTGTGGACACCACAATCGGCTGGCGATTCGTGAACCCAGTCTTGGATGCGAAGTACCCAACAATCTCACTCGGTGAAACTGCAGAGCGCGTCGCCGCGCAGTGGAGCGTTTCACGCGAAGAGCAGGATGCGTTCGCCCTTGAGTCACAGCGTCGAGCCGCCTCGGCGGCGTCAAGTGGTGTGCACGCAGAAGAGATCGTGCCCGTGAAGATCCCACAGCGCAAAGGCGATGCGATCTCTGTAGAGAAGGATGAGCATCCGCGACCAGAGACGAACGCGGCGAGCCTTGCAAAGCTGCGTCCTGCATTTATTGAGGGTGGGAGTGTCACGGCAGGGAACGCATCTGGCATCAATGATGGCGCCGCCGCACTTCTCGTGATGGAGGCGGGGCGTGCGCGTGCGCTCGGGCTGAAACCACTTGCGCGTGTCGTCGCCACCTCAGTCGCTGGTGTTGACCCGTCCGTCATGGGGATCGGACCAATTCCTGCAATTCGCAAACTGCTCGAGCGCACCGGACTGAGTGCAAAGGAGATTGATCGCGTTGAGCTGAACGAGGCCTTTGCAAGCCAGGCGGTTGCCTGCATCCGAGAACTCGGGCTCAACCCGGCCACCACCAACATCCACGGTGGTGCCATTGCACTCGGCCACCCACTCGGCGCTTCAGGCGCCCGCATGCTGGTCACGCTCACCCGGGAGCTCACACGGAGCGGAAGCCGCTTCGGGATCGCCTCCATGTGCGTGGGGGTGGGGCAAGGGATCGCCATGCTCGTGGAGAGGGTAGAATCCTGATCTAGGCGCACGGCGCCACCATGAAGAGCAGGAGGCAGCGATGTTGAACCAGGAGACCGCAACCAGCACACCTGTTGAGAAGCCAGCAACAGAGACGCCTGCGACCCCGCTCGTTCTCACCGATGCCGCCGCCACGAAGTTCCGCGACCTGACCAAGGGCGAGACGAATCCTGCGATCGGTCTGCGCGTCTACATCATCTCTGGTGGATGCAGCGGATATCGCTACGGCATGATGGTTGAAGAGACCGCCAACGCAGACGATCAGATCTTTGAGACGAACGGCGTCAAGGTTTATCTTGACGAAAAGTCGGTGCCACTCGTGGTCGGTTCGTCCGTTGACTTCGTGGATTCACTGATGGGCGCAGGCTTCACAGTTGAGAATCCAAACTCGGTCGGCGGCTGCGGCTGCGGTTCGAGCTTCCGCACGGCGGAATCGGCCGGCGCACCCTCCGCCTGCAGCCACTGAGCCTCCCCTGAACGGGGACGCCGCACGCGACGGGCGCGAGCCCGAAGGTCAGTCAGAGACGCTCCCGACACCGCCACGCGCGTCACTGATTCCACTCTTTCCGCTGGACCTCGTCCTCTTCCCTGGCGTGGCACTGCCGCTGCACATCTTTGAACCGCGATACCGACTGATGGTGAAGCGCTGTATGGAGTCGCGTTCTCCGTTCGGCGTGATCAACATCAGCGGAGGTGAGATCGCCGCTATTGGAACGATCGCTGATATTCGTGAGGCCACTCGCTATGTGGATGGTCGTTGGGATCTCGTCACACTTGGGACCACGCGATTCCGCGTGGTTCGACTCGATCGCGACGCACCGTATCTCCGTGCCGAAGTGCAGATCCTCGACGAGCCAGCCGGTGGACCGCGCGACGAACTGACCGCAGTTGCCGAGCGCGTCTCCGCCGGGTTTGTTGACTACCTCGAGCTCCTGCGTGGTGACGGGGTGCACGAACACGGCGACGACGAAGATGAGAGTGACGACGATGGTGACGAGGGCGACGACGAAGGAGACGGCTACGTTGACGAAGTGACGGCCGATGCGAGTGATGAAGCGCTCGCCGAAGACGACGGCAGCTACCTCTCAGAAGAGGTTGTCAGCGAGATTGAGAAGCTCCTCCTTACCTCAAGTGCGGCGAGTGACTCGCTGCGAGACCAGGGTGAAGGGGTTGAGTTTGAACTCTCCGACGAGGAGGAGGGCGAGTCGTCCGATGAAACGGATGACCTGCTTGCAACGGCGATCACGCGACTCTCTGGAGCAGAGGACCCGGTCAGCCTTTCACACATTGTGGGCGGCGTAGTGCAACTTTCCAACGAACAACGTCAGTCACTGTTAGAAGCACCAGATGCACGCACGCGACTCATCGCGCTTGAGCAGCACCTTGAGCGCGAGCGACTACTTCTCGCAGAAGGGATCCGCCCATGGAGTGCCGATCCCCGCGCCCTCCGCGAACGTCGCAATTAACGCACCGCACATGAGAGGCGCACACAGATGAATCGCTGGGCGAGCGTTGCGCAGCGCATTGAGAGCGCGACTCGAACCTCCGAGAAGGTGCACCTTCTTGCCGCCGCACTGCAGCGCGCAGACGAGGTTGACCTTGAGATTGCGGTGCGTCTCATGGGCAGCCGCGGCGTGGTGCCGAGCGGCACACTCTCATGGGGAACGATTGCGCGCGCAGCCGAGGAGGTTGCTGGCGCACCATCAGGCTCGCTCGCAAAGTTGCTTGACGACGGTGGAGATCTTGGGCGCGCGGTGGAGGACCTCTTTGAGTCCGAGCGTCCACTCGCTGGCCCCGCCCTTGAAGAGGTGGAGCGGAGTGCGCAGACGCGCACCGAAGCACTCGCAGATGCGACGGGCACACACCCGTCAGCACACGCGAGTGCCGCCCCAAAGCTGCGTGCGCTCCCAGAGGCCTTCCAGGCGATCGCTGCATCAAGTGGTCAGCGCCGTCACGACCTGTTGGTTCAGCTCTTCTATGGGTGTTCGCCAGTCGCTGCAAAGTTCCTCGTGCGCGCCCTCATTGGCGACTTGCGAATCGGACTCCGTGACGGACTCCTTGAAGCGGCGATTGCTGCCGCATTTGACGCTGATCTGGCTGCGGTCCGCTGGGCGATGCTCCTTGAAGGGGACCCAGGGAGGGTGGCGCTGCTCGCCCGTAGCGGCCGCCTGCACGAACCACGCCTGCAGCTCTTCCACCCACTCCCGCCGATGCTCGCCGCCGCCACCTCCGGCGTCCCCGAGGTCGTTGAGCGACTCAGCGAGCGCCCTGAGTTCGCGGGTCGCCCAGAGTTCACGG
>CAIZYO010000015.1 GCA_903937225.1 uncultured Chloroflexota bacterium
CCCTCAATGCGCTCCGTAAGGAGTGCGATTTGGACCTCGGCAGAGCCGGTGTCCTTAGCGTGTCGCCCATTTGCAGCGACGATTCGCTCGGTCGTTGTCTTATCTAGTGGCAAGGTCTCTCTCTCCTGTCTGGGGGGCTCCAAGGCCCACCCCATCTCAATTCACATCTCTTGGATTCACGGAGCGTAGCAATCAGCGCCCACTCCGTCCAGCGAGTCGCCTCAGCAGGGCTGCGCGAAGCCGAGTAACCCCCTCAGGAAGTCGCTCGGTGGCAGTACGGTCCAGGCTAAGGGTCCGCTCCGCAGGGTCAAAGCGAGCGCGGGCTACCCGCCCCGTGAGGGGGAGGCGCCCCGAGCGGTGGGCTGCGACGCCGATCCGGATCTCGTACTCCCCGGCTGGCGGGAGGGCGAAGCCCTCCCCTTCAACCTGCAGATCGAGGCTGCCTGGGGTGCGCTGTGCCGTGATCGCATGCGGTCGGCCGAGTGCCCGGGCGGCCCCGGAGAGTTCCCCAGCCGCTATCGCTGCACGAATCGCCGTGCTCCGAATAGGGGCCCCCTCTGCACGCGCCTCCGCAACCGGGTGCACCTGAATCCCCCGAGTAGCCCCCCAGGAGCGAATCCTGTCGAGACGCCCCTCTCTGCCGCGCCCAAGCGCACTCTCTGGTGAGAGCACAATGCTCCGTGCCCCCGTTGCAGCGACCAGGCGTGCAAGGAAGGGCTCCCACTCTGTGTCGCGCATCTCTGCGTCAAACGGGAGGTCGCACCACTGCTCAACACCTGCGGACGCGAATCGCATCTCAAGCTCGATGGAATCAAGGAGCCGGAGTGGCGCAACACCGCGAAGGAGAAGATCGGGGTGTGGGTCAAATCCGATGTGGATTCGATGAAGCCCTGCGGACGCGGCGAGGCGTTCAGCAGCGGCCAGGATCCGTTGATGCCCCCGATGTAAGCCATCAAAGATTCCGATGGTGAGGACGGCGCCATCCTCTCGTGCACCCGCGAGCGACACGCCTTCAAGCTCTTCCCATCCAAGGAGGGGTGCTCCGCTCGCCGCCTGGTTAGGACTCACCCGGCCTCCACCGGATGCTGTCTCCTTGGTGGCGTTGCATTTGGGGTGATGAAGACTCGTTCCGGCTGCACACCAGCATCCGTGCGCCGACCAAGAGCGGCTAGTTGGTCCGCAACCATCAGGCGAACCTGTTCTCCGGTTTGAATGCTCTCTACAACGGCCCCACACAGTTGCGCCGAGATCGCAGCGCCGTCGCGCAAGAGAAGCGTTGCCTCTTCGTTCAGGTCAACGCGTGGAATGGTTTCGATGCCGGCATCGAGTGGCAAGAGCAACTCAGAGAGTCTTCCCGCAAGCGCCGCCTCAGCGATGGCCGACATTGAGTGTGCCTGCGCAACGTTGAACGGACCAGAACCGATCCGCCGCAGTGCAACCAGGTGAGCGCCACTCCCCACTGCCGCGCCAAGATCACGGGCGATCGCACGAATATACGTCCCTGAGCTGACGTCCAGCTGAGCACCCATCAGCGGTTCTTCGGGGTGACTCTCGTCCCATGACGTCACCTCAAAGCGGGTGATCTCAACCGTGCGGGGGGCAAGGTTGACCACCTCTCCCGCGCGTGCGCGTTCGTAGGCACGCACGCCATCGGTGCGTTTCGCGGAGTGACTCGGGGGAACCTGTTCGAGCGCGCCGCGAAAGCGTGGGAGGAGCGATTCAACATGATCACGCGTCGCTCGCGTCGTAGCGCCTCTAATCAGTTCGCCGTCAAGGTCGTCGGTCGTGGTTGCGCCGCCGAATGAGAATGTTGCCTCGTAGCGCTTCGCTCCTCCCTGATGCAAGGCGGCGAGGCGTGTTGCGCGTCCAAGGACGAGCACCAGAAGGCCGGTAGCAAACGGATCAAGCGTGCCGCCATGACCAATCCGCGGCTGACCTGCAATGCGACGCACCTTCGCCACCACATCGTGACTCGTTGGGCCATTCGCCTTGTCAACGAGAAGAATGCCGTCAATGCCAGGGGTACTTGGACGTCGACGTGCCATTGCTAAGACTCGGTACCACGCCCCGTACGAAGTGAAGTGACACCGCGAAGTACGGCTGCGACTGCATCATCAAGCGGGGCAGCAATACTCGCGCCAGCCGCGCGCGCATGCCCGCCACCTCCAAAGAGTGCGGCGATCTTAGTGGCATCAAGACCCTGCTCCTTTGTTCTGATTGAAAGGCGCGTCGCGTCAGTCCCCTCTTCCTTGAAGAAGAGTGCAACATCCGCCTCGTTGATCTGAGCGAGTGTGTCAACGATCCCTTCGGTC
Source organism: uncultured Chloroflexota bacterium (assembly GCA_903937225.1). GTDB lineage: Bacteria > Chloroflexota > Limnocylindria > Limnocylindrales > Limnocylindraceae > Limnocylindrus. Next base: position 2,313 of record CAIZYO010000015.1, read on the forward strand.
TCCTCTGGCTGTGCGTTGGTCTGCTGCAGGTCTGAGTTCAAGACAGCGGCCCAAACGGTCAGACCGTCATCTGAAGTTTCAATGCGATCGAGCACGCGCGCGTGGAGACGCACCTGTGTCGCGGGCTTGGAGCGATAGAGGCGCCGGGAGATCTCACTGATCGGAGCCCCAGCCTCGAGGAGGAGACCCGCCACCTGCAGCGTCCGAGGGGTCGTGTTGCTGTGCTGGAAGGTTGCGGTGTCCATGATGATCCCTGCGGCGAGTGTGGCGGCGAGACGTCCCTCTTCGGCAGCGAGATCAGATCCAAGCGCAACGGCAATCAGCGTGATCATCTCGCATGTCGCTGCAGCCGTTGGGTCAATCCACTGCAGCGGTGAGCTGCTGCTGTTCGAGACGTGGTGGTCAATCGTTGCTCTGGTCACACTGCTTGGCAGGGCCTCCATGAGCGCACCCGCACGTCCGGCACGACGTGCCTCGCCACAGTCGACGAGGATCACTGCATCAGGGGTCCACTCTGGCGGCGAAGTTAGAACACGATCGATCGTTGGGATCACGTCATAGACCTGCGCGGGGGCGTCTGCACAGAAGACCGCAACCTCAGCTCCTCGCTGCGTCAGAATTGACTGGAGCCCTAGCGCCGCTCCGAGCGCATCTGCATCAGGTCGTTCATGCGGGATGACCCATAAGCGCTTTGCGGTTTGCAGCAGTTGCAACAGTTCGGCTGGCACTGCTGCGCTCGCCTCTGCGTGAAGAGCGGATGTTCGAGTAAGCAGCGTCACGAAACCTCCCCTGTCTGTCGAGGTCCGCCGGGGCTCGGGAGCGGAGCGAGATCGTCGAGCGGATCATCACCTCGTTCAATGCTACCGAGCAGTTGCTGAATTCGGCTGCCGCGCTCACCCGCAGCATCGAGCTCAAAATGCAACGCTGGAACTCGCCGAATTCGAAGGCCCTTTGAGATTACCGTGCGCAGGTATGGCGTTGCACTTCGCAGTGCGGCCAGAGAGGCCGCACGTTGCTCCTCTGTACCGATCGTGCTGATGAAGACTTTCGCGTGGCGTAGGTCGGGCGACGTTTCAACGCCAACGACCGTTACGAAGCCCAAACGCGGATCGCTAATCGAACGAGAGATATGCGTGCTGATCTCTTCTCGGAGTAGTTCGTCAACGCGCGGCATCCGCTCCGTCATTAAAGCGTCCTACGAGTTGACTGCTCCCCAACGATCTCCAAGATGTCGCCCTCTTGGATAGTGATCGTTGGCCCGAGACCAATGCCACACTCTTGACCCTCTTTCACTTCGCGCACATCGTCGCGGAACCTTCGTAGCGACTCCACAACGTCTGTGGCCACAGCCGTTCCGCCACGCATCAGGCGAACCTTAGACCCACGCGTTACGCGTCCCTCGCGGACAACGCAACCAGCAATCACGAAGCCCTTTCCTGGGAAGAGCTGCTTCACCTCCGCGCGACCTTCAACGACCTCCGACTTCTCAGGGTCGAGCATCCCCTCAATTGCCGCTTTCATATCGTCGGCAAGTTCATAAATGATCTCGTAGAGCCTGACATCAACCTTTTCGGTGTCCGCCATGCGGCGGGCGCCCGGAGTGAGCGTCGTGGTGAAGCCGAGAACAATCGCATCAGAGGCAGACGCGAGCAGGATGTCGTTTTCGGTGATCTCACCGGCGGCCGACATGAGCACATTGATGCGCACCTCATCGCTCTGCAGCTTCTCCAGCTGGTGCTCAATGGCGCCAAGTGAACCGGCGACATCAGACTTCAGAATGACGCGGACCTCTTTCCCAGCCCCTGACTGGATGCGTCGGTAGAGCTCTTCCATGGTCGCCCTGCCGCCGCCGTCACGCGCAGCTGTCGCTTCGTTCTTAGCGGTCTCAGCGAGGTCACGTGCCTCTCGCTCATCGGCGGCGACTCGGAAGATGTCCCCGCTTGAGGGGACCTCGGGGAGGCCAGAGATGACGACAGCGGTGGACGGACCGGATAGTTTCACGCGCGCGCCATCTGTGGTTTCAAGCGAGCGGACCTTCCCAGAGATCGCCCCTGCAACAACGGCGTCACCGACACGAAGGGTTCCAGTTTGGACGATCACGGTTGCGATTGGACCACGCCCCTTATCGCGTTGCGCCTCGATCACGGTACCAATAGCGGGGCGTGACGGATCCGCCTTGTAGTCACCAAGGTCTGCGACGAGAAGTACCATGTCCAGCAGATCGTCAAGGCCGACCCCCGTCTTTGCGGAGACTGCGACCATCGGAACATCACCGCCGTACGCCTCAACGAGCACGTTCGCTTCAGCAAGATCGCTCTTCACACGTTCTGGATTCGCGTCCGGCTTGTCCACCTTGTTCATGGCGACAATGATCGGCACGTTTGCCGCACGGGCGTGGCTGATCGCCTCTTTTGTCTGCGGCATCACCCCGTCATCGGCGGCCACCACAATGATGGCAATGTCTGTGACGCGTGCTCCGCGGGCGCGCATCGCGGTGAATGCTTCGTGACCAGGAGTATCAAGGAAGAGGATGCTTCGATCCCCGCGCTTCACCAGACTCGCGCCGAGGTGCTGCGTGATTCCGCCGCGCTCCCCCGCGGCC
>CAIZYO010000016.1 GCA_903937225.1 uncultured Chloroflexota bacterium
CACCCCACCGCGCGCGCCGCCACCTCGACGCTCGGCGAGCACCTCTTGGGCGGCTCGGTCAATTGGGGCGTACGGCTCCGTTGGGAGTTCAGGCCGGCGGCGGTCCGCCTCTGGTTTCGGCGGTACGGCGGCGGCGATGAGCTCGCTCCGTTCGTCGTTCCCCTCCTCCCATCGCGCGCGGGCGCGCGCTTTGGCTTGCGCAATGTTGTCTGCCGGAATTGCCAAGAGGGTGTCGCTTGTTTGCGAGGCGCTGCGCGGCGGTGGTGGCGTCGGCTCTTCGCTTGCAAGGAGGAGTGCGAGTTCTGCGCCGTCGCTCGCGGATCCTGGCCGGCGCTTCAAAAGCGCGCGACCCTCCTCTTCGGTGAACGCTAACGCGATTCGATCTCCAGTTGCGAGCGCGACGCGTCCGGTGACAACTCCTTGTCGCTGCGCGGCTCCCGCTGACGCGCCTGGAGCGCCAGCAGGAAGCAGGACGGTGACGTGTCGGCTTTCACGGAGGAGCGAGGCGACGGCGGTGAGGTTTCCGCTTGATGCGGCCCACGCTTCACGACGAAGGAGGCCGACCATGCAGACCTCGCTCTGTTCGCCAAGCTGCTCGCGGAGCGCAACGATGATGGTGCGCGCACGCTCACCGGCGCCCCCTTCTCCTTGGTCAAAAAGATTTAGTGCGCGCTCGGCTGCCGCCTTGAGTTGAGATGCGTTCGATCCTGGGGCGGAGAGTAGAACCGCGCGCGCGCCGAGCGTGCGTGCGGTTGTGGGGCTGGTCGGCATGCGCAGCAGAAGTGCGCGGTCGCCCGCGGTGACCAGCGTCGCCGAACCAACCAGGAGGGTTGGTTGCGCGTTCGTTGTTCGAAGGCTGTCGTTCATTGCGCTGAGGATACGCCTAGTGTCGCTCGGTATCGTCGTTGCCCTGTCCGAGGCGCACCGTTAGCCCGATCGCGCGCGCGCCGCCTGGGTGGCTCGAATAAGCGCTGGCAATCTCGGCGCTACGTAGGTGGAGCTCTTGCGCGGTTGCGCGGTCGTCAACTTCAATCGCAAGTCGGCCCCCTTCACTCCCCGCCGTGAGTCGGCAGTGCGGCGCAAGGTGCGGCGCGATCTGCACGAGAAGCTCGTGAAAGACACGAGCGCGTTGTGAAAGTTCAAGCTCTTCTTGAAAGCCGAGCGCGCGCGCCGCTTCAGGAATTAGTGTGCTCAACTTCTGCGGCTTCCCTTTACGTTGACGCTTATCGTTCACGCTTCACCTCACTTCCGCGCGGACCTCGAACCACTTCTTGGCATGCGCTGGCAGCGACGAGCCGCGGAGCGAGGTCGCCGAGCGTCGTGGTGGTGATGATGGTCTGGGGGAGTGCGGTAAGGCGCTGCACGAGATGATCGCGTCGCTCCGGATCAAGCTCAGAGAATGCATCGTCGAGCAGAAGAAGCGGCGGCTCGCCGCGATCGGTAGTCAGTAGCTCAATCTCAGCAAAAAGAAGCGCAAGAAGCAGGCTGCGCTGTTGTCCGCGCGATGCGATCGGCGCGAGATCTTTTCCATCCGCCTTAAACGTCAGGTCATCGCGGTGTGGGCCAACCAGTGTGTGTCCTTGATAACCCTCGCTCTCCGCGGTTTCCTCAAACGATCTGCGTAGGCGGATGGCGGCGGCGTCCGCGTCGTCATCTAGGAGGTGCGCTTCACGCGAAACATAGTGGACGGTGAGATCGCCCTCTATAGGGGCGACCTCGCGGTGCGCGGTTGTGAGGGGGCCTGCGAGTGCGCGCAGCAGTTCGTTGCGAGCCGCAACAATCTCCGCGCCGCTACTGATCAAGAGTTCAGTCCACGGCTTCATCTCTGCGCTGATCGCCCGTCGCTCAGCACCGTCGCTCTCAAGCGCATCCTTCAAGAGCCTATTGCGCTGCTTGAGCGTGCGTTCATACCTGGTGAGGGCAGCGCGGTAGCCCGTCTTCCACTGGATTGCCATTCGGTCTAGGGCGGCGCGACGCACGGAAGGGGCCCCGACGACGAGGCCTGTCTCTTCCGGAACAAAGGCGGCGATCTTGAGCTTCTCGCCGAGCGTCTCGCTCCTTCGCGCGGTGCCGTTCACGAGATACCGGGTGCGCTCCGAGCGGCCGATCTCTGCGGCGAGTGTGGTTGCCGCAAGCGGATCGTCCTGCGCCTCACGTGGGTCTCGAAGCGTGACGGTGAACGCACCGCTGCTTGCCCCCTCTTGGACGAGTTCGCGGAGCGCGCTTGCACGGTGCGAGCGACCGGTGGCTGCAACAAGCAGCGCTTCGATCGCGGTGGTCTTCCCAGCGCCGTTCGCCCCCCAGAGGATCTGGGGGCCTGCGGAGAAACGGATCTCTCCAGCGGTCCAGCTTCGGATTTGTTGGAGGCGCACGCGCTCAATCACTTTGTCCACTCCTCTTCATCGGTTGACGAGCGTCTGGGCCGCGCGGTGTGCGGCACCGCTTGATCAGGAGGGGGTGCGCACCGGCATCACGACATGGAGGTAGTCGCGCCCATCAAGCGGGCGAAGCAACCCTGGTGCGATCGGTCCGGTGAGTTCCAGGGAGAACTGGTCAGCTTCAACGCGGGAGAGCACGTCCACAAGATACTTCGCGTTGAACGCAATCGTTGTCCCTTCGCCTTCGACCGTTGCTTCAACGTGCGCTGCGTGATCCCCCACGTCTGCGGCGGCGGTGATGTCGATAGCGCCGCCGCCATCGGGTGTGATTGCAAAGCGCACGATGTGTGCCGATGCGTCGGCCACAACCTGCGCGAGGCGGACGGCGCGCAAGAAGTCGTCGCGCACAATGATCGCCTTGGTGGTGTGTGATGTTGGGATCACCTGCTGGAACGGCGGGAACTGTCCGTCGATGAGTCGGCTGACCAACATGGTGTCACCGAGCTTGAACTGCAGTTGGTTCTTCGCTGGTGTCAACGTGATCTCAACAAGGTCGTCAACATCTGAGAGCAGACGAAGAAGTTCGGCATACGCACGCGCGGGCACGATGATGCTCGTCTCTGGTGCCGCCTCTGTAAGCGCAGCACCAGCGACTGCGATGCGGTAGTTATCCGCAGCGGCAAATGTTGCCTTCTCTCCGGTGAAGCTTGTGAGCACGCCGGTGAGGATCGGCCGCGCTTCGTCGCCTGCGGCGGCGAACACGGTTGAGTCGAGTGCGGCGCGCAGCTCTTTCTGTGAGATCCGCGCTGTTACGCGCTCGCCGGCGGCGCCAACTTGAGGGAAGTCGTCGGCGGGCGTTGCGCGGAGGTGTGATGCGCTGCGACCGCACTTCAGGTGAACACGGCCGTCCGGGAGAAGCGAGATATCAATCTTCTCGTTCGGGAGCCCGTTCACCACGTCGCTGAGAAGGCGTGCTGGGATCGTTGTTGCACCCTTCTCTTCAATCTTGGCGGGAACCCAATGGGTCACCGCGATCTCGAGGTTGGTTGCCACGAGCCGGAGTCCGCCGTCCTCGGTGCCGAGGTAGACGTTCGAGAGGATCGGAAGCGTGTTTCGAGAGGCCACACCGTGACCGACAACCGCCAGGCCGCGCGCCAGGTTCTCTTGAATCACCGATAGCTTCATTTCAACTCCTCCACATACCCCTCTGAGCGTCTTGCTAATAGTGTCTTATCTCTTTAAACCCGTCACCGTCGTATTCGTAGTGTGGAACCTGTGGAGCCTACGCGTAAACCCTCGTCCAGGAACCGTGGGGAACCTCCCCTGAAGTGTGAACCACGCACCCCCGGTGCGCGTAAACCTCACCGTTTCTCGGGAGAGGCTGGGGGCAACCCCAGGTCGGTTCTCCACATCGTGTCCTCAGGCGCTCACGCCCCCCGTGCGAGAAGGCGGTGTTTCCACCACTTCTCCACCAGATATCCACAGGTTATGCGGAGGCAGCAGCCCCCTGGCCGTAGCGGAGGAGCGCCTCGCGCAGAAGGGCCACCTCTCGGCGGAGCTCCGCGTCGTAGCTCATCTCGCGCTCGATCTTGCTGCAGGCGTGGATGATCGTGGAGTGGTCTCGCCCCCCGAGCGCACCGCCGATACGAACGAGCGACGCGTCGGTCTCCTCACGCGAGAGGTAGGCGGCGATCTGGCGAGGAACCACAACCTCACGGTCGCGCTTCGGGCCGCGCAGCTGCTCAACGGTCACGCCGTAGTGTTCGGCGACAACGGCAACCACCTGCTCCGGCTCAAGGATGCGCTTCGGGCTCGGATAGACCGCCTCGCTCAATACCCGCGCGGCGAGCTCCATCGTGACCGGCATGCCGCTGAGGCGGCCCACCGCAACCAGACGGGTGAGCGCCCCTTCAAGCTCGCGCACATTGCTCTGCACGCGGCGGGCGACCTGCTCCAACACATCATCTGCAACGATCACGCCGCTCTCTTCAACCTTGCTGCGCAGAATGGCGATTCGCGTCTCAAGATCAGGCGAAGAGATGTCTGCAATCAAGCCCCACTCAAAGCGAGAGCGAAGACGCTCTTCAAGGAGTGAGATTTCCTTTGGCGTGCGATCCGAAGTGATCACGATCTGCTTCCCTGCGGAGTGGAGGGTGTTGAACGTGTGGAAGAACTCTTCCTGCGTCCGCTCCTTGTCCGCAATGAACTGGATGTCGTCGATCAGCAACACGTCAATCTTCCTGAAGCGCGAACGGAACGCATCGGCCGCACCCTGCTGGATGCCGAGAATAAACTCATTGGTGAACGCTTCGCCAGTGATGTAAAGGACGCGTCGCTTTGGCGAACGCTCCATCACCGCGTTTCCGATCGCGTGAAGCAGGTGTGTCTTCCCGAGACCGGTACCGCCGTAAAGGAAGAGCGGGTTGTATGCGCCGCCTGGTCGCTCGGAGACAGACTGCGATGCAGCGTGTGCAAGCCGGCTTGCGGAACCAACGACATACGTTGCGAATGTGTATCGCGCGTTCAGGTTGGTTGGTCGCGCTGGCTCGCTCGCATCAACAACGCGAACTGAATCGCTCGAAGGTGTGTGCGTGCGCACCTGTGATGC
>CAIZYO010000017.1 GCA_903937225.1 uncultured Chloroflexota bacterium
CATCACTCCCAGAGCGCACCGTGCTCTCCATTGCACGACGTGGCCTGGTGCAGTACACGCCGCGTACGATCACCGACCCGCGTGCGCTCCTGGAAGAGCTGGCACTCGTGCGACGACGCGGCTATGCCGTGGCCACGGGCGAGTGGGACGAACGTCTCTCCGCCGCCGCCGTCCCTGTCTGTGACGCGCGCGGCACCGTGATTGCTACCGTGGTGGTGTGGGGCGCTTCCTCCCGAGTCACTGCAGTGAACCTCCCGACGCTGATCAACGCCGCAAGAGATGCGGCGCGCGGGATCAGTCGGAAGCTCGGCTGGAGCGGCGCCGCCCAGCGACGCACGGGGATCGTCCCCGTCCTGAAAGAGGAAGATGATGACGAGCGAGAGCGTGAGGTCAGTGACGACGAGCTCGCAAGCTAGCCGGTGATGGCGCATGGCTGAAGGGTCACACGACGCAATCGAGACCTTCCAGGCGGCGGGCCTCTCCTTCCCACCTGACGCCTCGACAGCGGTCGCAGCCAACGTCAACGCCACGATCTACGCCGAAGCGGCCGCTGACCCTGTCGCCTTCTGGGCGAAGCAGGCGCGTGAACGACTCACCTGGCGCACCCCCTTCACCAAGACGCTGGAGTGGAACCTCCCCTTCGCGGAGTGGTTCTCTGACGGCACGCTAAACGTTGCGGAGAACTGCATCGATCGCCACGTCGCCGCAGGGCTCGGCGAGAAGGTCGCCATTCACTGGGTCGGTGAGCCGGGCGATCGTCGCACGCTCACCTACAACGACCTCCACCGCGAGGTGCAACAGGCGGCGAATGCGCTGAAGTCGCTCGGCGTTGGCCAGGGCGATCGCGTGGCGATCTACATGCCGATGGTCCCTGAAGTGGCGATCGCGATGCTCGCCTGCGCCCGTTTGGGTGCAGCGCATAGCGTCGTCTTCTCCGGATTCCCCGCAACTGCGCTCGCCGACCGTATCAATGACGCCGAGGCGAAGGTGCTGATCACCGCTGATGGTGGCTACCGGAAGGGGAGCTTCTTTGAACTCAAGACGATTGCTGATGAGGCGATGGAGAAGTCACCAACCATCACCGCATCACTCGTCTATCGCCGCCGCCAGCCGGGGACGGCGGGGGAGACGGCAATGCGGTCTGGGCGCGACCACTGGTGGCAGGATCTCGTCCCCGCGCAGTCGGCCGACTGCCCCGCCGAACCGATGCCCGCCGAACAACTCCTCTTCTTGCTCTACACGAGTGGCACCACCGCAAAGCCGAAGGGGATCATGCACACGAGCGCCGGCTATCTACTCGGCGCATCCTTCACGCATCACGCCGTCTTTGATATCAAGCCCGACGATGTCTACTGGTGCGCCGCGGATGTTGGTTGGATCACCGGTCACACATACATCGTCTACGGCCCACTCGCGAACGGCGCAACGCAGGTGATGTACGAGGGGACGCCAGATACGCCAGCGTGGGATCGCTGGTGGGAGATCATTGAAGCGTTGAAGGTGAACATTCTCTACTGCGCGCCAACAGCGATTCGCGCCTTCATGCGTCAAGGTGAAGAGCATCCCCAGAAGCACGACCTCAGCTCACTCCGACTTCTCGGATCGGTTGGCGAGCCGATCAACCCAGAGGCGTGGCTCTGGTACCGCACCGTGATCGGTGGCGGACGCACCCCAGTGGTGGACACCTGGTGGCAGACGGAGACTGGATCGATTGCGATCAGTCCGCTCCCTGGTGTCACCACCGCGAAGCCAGGATCAGCAACCTTCGCCATGCCGGGGATGAGCGCAGATGTTGTGGACGGGAGTGGGGCCAGCGTCCCGCTCGGCTCGGGCGGCTTCCTCACGCTGACGCAGCCGTGGCCCTCCATGCTGCGAGGCATCTGGGGTGATCCAGCGCGTTTCAAGGAGACGTACTGGAGCCGTTTTCCAGGCTCCTACTTTGCGGGCGACGGCGCTCGCCGTGACAAAGAGGGCTACTACTGGCTGCTCGGTCGCGTGGATGATGTGATGAATGTCTCCGCGCATCGCATCAGCACTATTGAGGTGGAGTCGGCGCTGGTTGATCATCACGACGTTGCCGAAGCGGCGGTCGTCGGCAAGAGTGACCCACTCACCGGCCAAGCGATCTTTGCATTTGTCATCTTGAAGAAGGGGGTCGAGGCCTCAGAGACCTTCGCCTCGGAGCTCCGCTCGCATGTGGCGAAACAGATCGGCGCGATCGCCCGACCGAAGTTCCTCCTCTTTGTTCCAGACCTCCCCAAGACGCGCTCCGGGAAGATCATGCGCCGACTCCTTCGTGACATTGCCGAAGGGCGCGCACTTGGCGACGTCACCACCCTTGCCGACGGCAACGTCGTAGAGACGATCCGCAGCAACACGGGTGCCGCTGAGGAGTAGCGAGACGCCACAGACTGGTTCTAGGTGAAGCCTTACAGACGCTTCACCCCACATTCGAGTGACTTGTGCGTAGGGTTCTGTGTTCTGAGGAAGGTTCATGCGTTAACCTCACGTAAATGTATAGCCTGCTCAAAAGTACTATGCTCCCCCGATCATGGATAAAGAGCGAGAATTTGCGACTCCAGACCTGTCTCCCACTGAGCGCAAGGTGATGAGGTTGATTCTTCAGGGGCGACCTCTCACGTACATTGCAAAAGAGTTGTCAATCAGTCCGAAAACTGTCTCAACGTACAAGAGTCGAATCATGGCCAAGTTGAACATTGATAACAACACGGAACTCGTGGTCCAGGGCATGCTGCTGTTCGGGGTGGGCGGAATCTATATGGACGGAAAAAAGTAGGTTGGATCCGATTTAAGAAGCCACGAAAGAAGATCAGAGGCGGGATCGGATCGCTTCCACCCCAGACCACCACTCTCAATCGCGGTAAAGTGGGGTGTGCCATCAAGCCCACGCTCCCAGCTCGCCAACGCTCCGCTGGTTGATCAGCGTCGGCGGCCCTTAGGCGACGTTCGTCTCTCGGTTACTGATCGCTGCAACTTCCGCTGCAGCTACTGCATGCCGGCTGAGGTGTTCGGCCCCGATTTCGCTTTCCTCCCTCGCGCGGAGCTGCTCACCTTCGAAGAGATCGCCGTGGTCGCACGCGAACTGGTGGCGCTCGGCGCACGAACGCTCCGCATCACAGGGGGTGAACCGCTCGTACGTCGGGACCTGGAGCGGCTCGTTGCACTCCTGCGTGCGCTGGACGGTAGTGAGGACCTCTCCGGCGAGCCGCTTGATCTTGCCCTCACCACAAACGGCTCACTTCTGGCTGCACTCGCTGTACCGCTCCGTGCCGCGGGCCTCAACCGAATCACAGTCTCGTTGGACTCCCTGACTCCCGAAACATTCACGCGCATGTCTGGGAGTGCGCTCCCGCTCGATCGAGTTCTTGAAGGGATCGCCGCGGCAACGACGGCCGGCTTTACGCAGATCAAGCTGAACGCGGTGATCAGGAGCGGGGTGAATGACGCGGAGATCCCTGCGCTGGTGGAGTTTGCGCGTGCCAACGGGCACACGTTGCGGATGATTGAATACATGGATGTGGGGACGACGAACGGGTGGCGCCTTGATGAGGTGCTCCCAGCGAGCGAGATCGTGGCGCGCATTCACGCGCTGCATCCCGTTGAACCGATCGCGCCGTCACGACCGGGGGAGGTTGCACGCCGCTATCGCTATCTGGATGGAGGAGGGGAGATCGGACTGATCGCCTCGGTCAGCGCGCCGTTCTGCGGGGACTGCACGCGCGCGCGCGTGAGCGCCGACGGCCACCTCTACACCTGCCTCTTTGCAACGGAAGGGAGCGACCTAAA
>CAIZYO010000018.1 GCA_903937225.1 uncultured Chloroflexota bacterium
CCTTCGCGCGCGGATCGCGCGTGAGGAATCCGGCCTGTCGAAGTGGGAGTCGGTATGCCTCAGGGTCCGCCGAGAGGAGTGCACGCGAGATCCCGTGACGGATTGCGCCGGCCTGGCCGGAGATCCCGCCACCTTCAACCTTCACCATGGCGTTGAAGCGACCCTCGGTTCCTGTGACGCGGTATGGCGCGAAGACTTCCGCCTGCGGAATCGCCCCACCGAAATGCTCTACATATGTGCGTCCGTTGATGACGATCTGACCCTCACCTGGGACGAGGCGCACACGGGCGATGGATGTCTTGCGGCGACCAGTTCCCTGGTAGTACGGCAGGCTCACGCTCTTCTCCTTCGGACTCATACGAGTGGCTTCGGCTGCTGTGGCGCGTGTGGATGATCCGCACCTGCGTAAATCTTCAACTTGGTCATCTGCGCGTTCGCGAGCTTCGTCTTGGGGAGCATCCCCTTCACGGCGCGGCGGATCGCCTCCGTTGGCTTGCGCTGAATCAGGTCGCCGAGACCCTCTTCGCGGTGGCCGCCCGGGTGGCCGGAGTGCGAGTGGTAGCGCTTGCTCAAGAGTCGATCGCCCGTGACCACGAGCTTGGCCGCGTTGATGACGATCACGAAGTCGCCCGTATCCATATGGTCGGCATAGGTTGGCTTCGCCTTACCGAGGAGGGCGGTGGCAATCTTTGTGGCGAGGCGGCCGAGCGTCTGACCCTCAGCATCAACCACGTACCAGTTGCGCTCAATCTCAGCGGCGCGAGGCGTCCACGTCTTCATGTTCACATCAACCTCCTAGACAAGCTCTAGCTGAACGAGGGGGGCGGCATCGCCCTTGCGGATACCGATCTTGGTGATGCGGCAGTAGCCAGAGGTTCGCTCCGCATACTTCGGGACGATCTCATCAAACAGCTTCTCCACGACGAGCGGCTCGTCTGGGAGCGCGGCGATCACCGCACGGCGTGCGTTGAGGCCACCCTTCTTTGCAAGGGTGATGATCTGCTCAACCTGCGGACGAATCTCCTTCGCCTTCGCCTCCGTGGTCTGAATGCGCTCATAGCGCAGGACGGAGACGATCAGGTTCTTGTACAGCGCGAGTCGTGGCCCCTGCTTTCGCGAAAGCTTACGACCGCCAACAGCATGCGACGTCATCTTAGGCCTTCACTTCTTCGTCGCTGTCGTCTTCGTCATCTTCGTCATCGAATGCAGCGTCGAGTGGGAGGGTGCTCTCTGGCACGTCGAACCCGCGCTCAACAAGCTTCTCGCGCACTTCGGTGAGGCTCTTCTGGCCGAAGTTGCGGAGCTTCAAGAGTTCGGCTTCGCCTCCGTCCAGCGCGCTCAACAGCTGACCAACCTTGACGATCCCCGCGCGCTTGAGCGCGTTGTATGCGCGCATCGGCAGGTCAAGGTCTTCAATGGAGAGGTCGAGCAGGTTTCCGCCCGCCGCTGCCGCTGGTGCAGGTGCCGGCGCTTCGCCGAGACCAGAGAATGCAGCGAACTGGCCGACGAGAATTGCTGCCGCTTTGCGCACAGCCTCTTCCGGTGTGATCGTGCCGTCGGTCTCAATCTCGAGGATGAGCTTCTCGCGGTCAACATCCTGGCCAACGCGCGTGTTCTCTACGGTGAAGTTCACCTTGCGCACTGGGGTGAAGATCGCATCAACGGCCATCACGCCTCGTGGGCGCGCCTCGCCGTCTGGTTCAACTTCGAGTCGATCGGCAGAGACGTAGCCAACGCCGCGCTCCACCACCAAGAAGGCCTCAATCGACGCCTTGTCTGAATCAAGCGTCATGAGCACCTGCTCTGGATTCACGATCTCGACCTGACCGTTAGGGGTGATGTCGCCTGCGGTGATGCTCCCCGCGCCCTTCTTGTTGAGGGTCAGCTCGACGCGGCCCGTGGCGAAGCTGCGGAGTCGGATCTTCTTCATGTTGAGGAGGATCTGCACCACATCTTCACGAACGCCTGGGAGCGATGAGAACTCCTGCTGGACGCCGGTGATCTGAACGGCCGTGATGGCGGCACCCTCAAGGGAGCCGAGGAGGACGCGTCGCAGGGCATTCCCCAGAGTCACACCGTAGCCAGGTGCGAAGGGACCAGCCTCGTACTTGCCGTACGAGCCGAGCTCCTCAAGCGGGGCGATTCGTGAAGTTACTGCGTCAGTCATCTCTCTCTCCTCTCTTATCGCGAGTAGAACTCAACGACGAGTTGCTCGTTGAAGTCGCCAGGCATCTGGTCGCGGCGCGGAGCCGCAATCACGTGACCCGCCATCTTCGAGGCGTCCACGCGCAGCCACTCTTGGGTTGCTGCACTCTTGAGGGTCTCTACGACCTCCTTGAACGGGGCGAGCTCGGCACGCCCTGGGCGTAGCGAGATCACGTCGCCTGGCTTCAGGCTGTACGAAGGGATGTCGACAGCTCCACCGTTCACCGCAAAGTGACCGTGGTTGATGTACTGGCGTGCCTGGTCACGCGAGCTCGCAAAGCCCAAGCGGAAGACCACATTGTCGAGTCGCAGTTCAAGAAGGCGAAGCAGGTTCTCGCCCGTCACCTCGGTGCCGCGCTCAGCCTCAGCAAAGAGCCGGCGGAACTGTGCCTCGCCGAGTCGGTACACGCGGCGCATCTTCTGCTTCTCGCGCAGCTGCAGGCCGTAGTCGCCCACCTTGCGGCGTCGAACGGCGTGCATGCCTGGCGGGGTTGGGCGACGCTCGAACGAGCACTTCTTGGTGTAGCAGCGCGCGCCCTTCAAGAAGAGCTTTGCCCCCTCTCGGCGGCACTGTCGGCAGACTGGACCAATATCGCGACCCATGACGCTCCTCTCCTAGACTCGGCGCTTCTTCGGAGGACGGCAGCCGTTGTGTGGCAGCGGCGTCACATCGGTGATTGCAGAGATGTTGAGCCCAGCGGTCTGTAGGCCACGAATGGCCTGCTCGCGACCAGCACCTGGACCCTTGACGAATACTTCAACGGAGCGAAGGCCATGCTCCATCGCCTTGCGGGCAGCAGCTTCTGCGCCGAGCGATGCCGCGTACGGCGTGCTCTTGCGCGAGCCCTTAAAGCCCGCAACACCGCCAGAGCCCCATGAGAGCACGGCGCCGGTTGGGTCGGTAATGGAGATCACGGTGTTGTTGAAGGACGCGGCAATGTGCACCTGGCCCACTGGCACGTTCTTCTTTTCGCGACGACGCGTCTTCGTTGGTTTCTTCTCCATCTCAGCCATTGCTACTCCCCTGCCTTACTTCTTCTCGATCTTCTTGCCGGCGACGGTCTTGCGAGCACCACGGCGCTGACGCGCGTTCGTCTTGGTGCGCTGACCTCGCGACGGAAGGTTCTTGCGGTGGCGAGTGCCACGGTACGTGCCAACTTCAATGAGCCGCTTGATGTTCATGGCGATCTCACGGCGGAGGTCGCCTTCAATCTTCTGGCCCTTGTCCACCACTTCGCGAAGGCGATTGATCTGCTCTTCGGAGAGATCCTTCACGCGGATGTCTGGACTGATGGATGTCTGCTTCAGAATCTTCTGGCTGGTGGTGAGGCCAATGCCAAAGATGTAGGTCAGGGCGATCTCAACACGCTTCTCGCGCGGAATATCAACGCCTGCGATTCGTGCCATGGCCCTATCCCTGCCGCTGCTTATGCTTCGGGTTTTCGCAAATGACCATGACGCGACCGTGCCGCTTAATCACGAGGCACTTGTCGCAACGAACCTTGACCGACGCAGAAACTTTCACTCGTTCTCCTGTGCTGCTACTTCAACCGGTAGGTGATCCGACCCTGGGTCAGATCGTATGGCGAGAGTTCAACCTTGACCCGATCACCTGGAAGGATTCGGATGAAATTCGTCCGAAGCTTCCCGCTGATGTAGGCACGAATTCGATGGCCATTTTCGAGTTCAACAACGAACAACGTGTTCGGCAGCGGCTCGACAACTGTCCCTTCGACTTCGATTGAATCCTTCTTCGCCAACAACCCCCCGTTTCAGACTGCGCTATTGATCCCTGGCGAGCCAGGGGACGACTGGGGAGAGACCCCAAACGCACGAAGGTGCAGCCTAGCAGAGCCCCGCCCCCCTCGCAACGAAGACCCCTCCCTCGCCACGCTCAGGCTGAGCGTGCGCCAACCCCTCACGGCCGCGTGAGGATCTGGGCCCCCTCCGGGGTGATGGCAATGCTGTCTTCAAAGTGCGCAGCGAGGCTCCCGTCAATTTTTACAACGGTCCACTCATCATCCATAACCCCCACCTCAGGGGAGCCGAGGGTGAACATCGGCTCGATCGCAAGGCAGTGCCCAGGGGCGAGGGTTAGGCTCTTCCGCCCGGTGCGGTAATTCGGGACCTGGGGGGCCTCATGCATCGCGCGGCCGATGCCGTGCCCTACATAGGGACGGACGATCCCAACCCCAGCCGCAAGGCCAACGTCTTCGATTGCCGCCGAGATCTCCTCAATGGTCCCCCCCGGTCGGGCCGCTGCGATCCCCGCATCAAGCGCCTCCCGAGTCACGCGGATCAGGCGCGCCACCTCTGCGGGAGCCTCGCCACCAACGTAGAAGCTGCGCGCCGCATCCCCGTGCCAGCCCTCAATGATCGCCCCTGCGTCCACGGAGACGAGTGCGCCAGCCTTGATCTCCCGATCGCCCGGGATCCCGTGGACCACCTCACTATCGATCGAAAGGCAGATCACCGAAGGGAAGCCGTGATACCCCTTGAAGTTCGAGCCAGCCCCTGCAGCCAGGATCTTCCGCTCTGCGGCATCTGCGATCTCCGCACTACTCGCCCCAGGCACCGCGAGCTCCTCTACCAGCGCAAGGACGTCGGCGACCACAGCGCCAGCGCGACGCATGAGTGCAATCTCCGCCGCTGACTTCCTGGTGACGCCGCTCATGAAGGCGTTATGCCCCGAAACCAACGGCGCGGGCGGCGGTCGCGAGGGCGGCCTGAATCTCCGTGATTTCGCCGACGCCCTCGACCACCTGAAGTCGGCCCTTACTTCGATAGATCTCAACGACCTCGTCCAGCGCGCTCAGCTGGTTTGCAAGCCGCGCAGCAACCGTCTCCGGTGCGTCGTCGCTACGTGTGATGAGTTCGGAGCCACATGCATCGCAGACGCCTTCCACTGCGGGTGGTCGGCTTGCAACATGGAAGGATCGCCCACACGATGAGCAGACACGCCGACCGGTGAGGCGTGCAGTCAGGACGCTCACATCAACCTTGAGCAGGATCGCGTTGATTGCACGACCACTTGATGTGAACGCGGCATCAAGTGCCGCAACCTGCGCTGCATTGCGTGGGAAGCCATCAAGGATCACGCGTGTCGCTGCGTCAGCGCGTGCAAGCCGAGCACTGATCATGCCAACAGTGATTTCGTCGGGTACAAGCTTCCCCGCATC
>CAIZYO010000019.1 GCA_903937225.1 uncultured Chloroflexota bacterium
CCAACACGGCGCTTGATCTCGTCCCCCTTGATCCCCGAGCGCCGCAGTCCAAACGCAACGTTCTCGTAGATCGTGAGGTGCGGGAAGAGTGCGTAGCTTTGGAAGACCGTGTTGACGTCCCGCTCATGCGCAGGGAGGAAGGTCACATCGACACCCTTGAGTTCGATGAGCCCACTGGTCGGCTGTTCGAAGCCGCCGATCATGCGCAGCGTCGTGGTCTTGCCACAACCGGATGGTCCGAGCAGGGTGAAGAACTCGCCGTCGCTCACGTCGAGCGTGATCGCGTCGACCGCGATCGCATCCCCGAACTTCTTGGTCACGTTGACCAGCCGGACGTCGACTTCTGCCACCCTCGGGTTCACCTCCACAGTGCGCTCCGCGCGTCGCTCCTCAACCTGAGGATGAGCGAAGCGTATGACCCAGGGGGGGTGGGGTCAAACGGCGTTGCGGGGTACGATGTCAGGGAAGAGGGCGGCGCCACTCCGAGCACGATCGGAGCCCGCCCGTAAGCACGAGGAGGGGCGATGACTGAGATCAGCGAGGCCCAGGTGATGAAGGCGTTGAGCGCCGTCCAGGAGCCGGAACTCGGCAAGGACATCGTCACGCTGGACATGGTGAAGGAGCTGGTGGTTGAGGGGTCGAACGCCAGCCTAATGATTGAACTCACCACACCGGCGTGCCCGCTGAAGGACGTGATCGAACGAGACATCCGTGGCGCCCTTGATGGGATCGGCGTACAGCTCACCGAACTTCGCTGGGGAGCCAAGGTGCGCCGCGCCGCTGCGCCAAGCCAGGAGAAGTTGCTGCCAAACATTCGCAATGTTGTCGCCGTGGCCTCAGGGAAGGGCGGGGTAGGGAAGAGCACCGTCTCTGTGAATCTCGCGGTCGCCCTTGCGCAGAGCGGCGCGCGCGTTGGTCTCCTTGATGCAGACATCACGGGACCAAATCTCCCGCAGATGCTCGGCGCAACGGGGACGCCAAAGTCGAGTCCTGGCGGAAAGATTGAGCCGATCGAGCGACACGGCGTGAAACTGATCTCCATTCAATTCTTTGTCCCTGAAGGACAGCCGATCGTCTGGCGCGGGCCACTGATCGGTGGTGCGATCCAGCAGTTCCTTCGCGATGTGGAGTGGGGTGAACTTGACTACCTAGTGGTTGATCTTCCCCCTGGAACTTCTGATGCACAGCTCACGCTTGCGCAGGTGGTACCACTCGCGGGTGCGGTGCTCGTCACCACCCCACAGGATGTTGCCCTCTCTGATGTGACAAAAGCGCTCGCAATGTTCCGTCGCATGAACGTACCAATCCTTGGAATCGTTGAGAACATGTCGGCATTCGCCTGCCCACACTGCGGCGAGCTGACGGAAATCTTTGGACGTGGTGGCGCGGAGCGGTTGGCGAAGGATGAGCAACTGGAGATGCTCGGACGAGTGCCACTGGAGATGGCGGTTCGCCAGGGTGGCGATGCCGGAATTCCCGTGGTGGCACAACGTGAGGCTGGCCCAGCGGCGGTCGCGCTGAAGTTGGTTGCAGGTGCGGTGGCGGCGCGCCTCTCCGTTCGCGCAGCAAGCGAAAGTGGCACCACGCTGACGATCGCCTGATGGCTGAGCGCGAGTCGAGCGAACAGAGCTTTAGCGAGTCGCTCGATCAACTGATCGCCGCGGTTCGCGCGCTCTTTGCTGGTCACTGGGCCCTGCTGCGCGCAGAGCTCGGCGCGATCGCACGAGATGTGCTGATCACACTGATCGGTGCCGCTGCGGTTGTATCGCTGATTGTCACCGCGCTGCTCGGACTACTCATTGCACTCTTCCTGGTGCTCGGCGAAGGACTCTTCGGCTCCCAACTCTGGGGGGCGGCACATATGACGCTGATCCTCCTCTCGCTTGCCGCAGCGATCGCCTCTTCGATCTTGCGGATCACCACCGGTCGCCGCGCGCGAGCGCTCTTGATCGCCGTCTTTGTTGGAGTCGGTTCGCTCCTTCTCACGCTACTCCCACTTGGTTGGGCCGCTGGGCCCGCCGCTGGGTGCGCGATCACGTTGGGGTTGGTCACCCTGTTGGCCGACCTACTCGTCGGACTCTCCACCTTCAACACGCAACGATTCACGGATCGATTTATGCCTTTGGCGAGCGAGGCGGAGCTACGCGCCACCGCGAGCGCGTTGGAAGATCTCCGTGAAGAGGCGCTCAGTGGCGTTGCCGCAGAGATCGGCGAGGCGATTGGCAGCGCCGATGCGGCAGTCGGAACGCTGCGGCGCACGGTCAGCCGAGTTGCGGAGACATTGAACCGGGCCGCAGAGCGCATTCGACCGGATCGCGGGGGTGACGCATGAGCGACGAGCAGAAGTCAGAACGAGTGGCGGCGCTTCTTGCAGCGCGCCCTCGTGTTGCGCACGAGGTTGCACAGGTGCAGCGTGCGCGAGAGGGTTCACTCAGCGGCGCGCGCGCGATTGCGCGACGGCTACGTCCGAGCGGCGGCCTCGGCAAGGAGCTGCGCGAACACCCGTTGCAGGTCCTCGGCATTGCGGCGGCACTCGCTGTGGTTGGGTTGCGCTGGATCACTGGCGGTCGCTCGCAAAAGCGGCGTGGTGATGCGTCGGGTGCGCCTTCAGAGAGGGCGGGTGTGGTGAGCGCCTTCGCCGCCGGACTTGCTGCGGCAGCGGCAGAGAAGGGTGGCCGCGCCGTCATTGACGCGCTTCTCGACGCACGGCCAGCGGATTCACGATCCGCCAGCTCTCGCACTCCGTTGGCGCGGGTGGACGAAACGGGCGGGGGAGCCCATGATGATCAGGGGCGAGTGGCGAAACGGTAGACGCGCCAGCCTTAGGAGCTGGTGTCGGTAACGACGTGTGAGTTCGAGTCTCACCTCGCCCACCATCAACGTGCGACTTCTCGGCTATCGTTGACCGCATGAAAGTCACCTCCACGCCTGGACCAAAGAGCAGCCTGCGCCTTGAGATCGTGATGCCCGTCGATGAGGTGGCTGCCGCAATCAGCAGCGCGGTGCGCCAGGTGGCGTCACGCAGCCGCATCCCTGGTTTCCGACCAGGAAAGGCCCCACGCCAAGTGGTCGAGCGATTCGCTGGACTCGCGGGGATCCTTGAAGAGGCGACAGAGATTCTCATTGAGCGCGGCTATCGCAAGGCGATCATGGAGTCCGAGACGCTGCCGCTGACGAGCCCCACCATTGAGGCGCAGCCAGCAGTAGAAGGGGCTGAGTACACCTTCTCGGCAACAATCTCCGTTCCACCTGAGGTGAAGCTCGGCGACTACCAGAAGTTCCCCTTCACGCCAGCCTTTGAAGAGCCTGATGCCAAGAAGGTTGACGCCGTCATTGATGATCTGCGCGACAGTTATGCCGTGTTGACGCCCGTGACCGATCGCGGCGCGGCGATGGGCGACTACGCGATCATCTCGTTTACTGGGTACCGCGCCAAGGACGACACGCCAATTGACGGCGCCGCATCCGAGAAGATGCCGATCGTGCTCGGTTCCGAGCGTCTGATCCCAGGCTTTGAGGCACAGCTCGTTGACGCGAAAATTGGCGACGCTGCCACGGTTTCAGTGACCTTCCCTGATGATTATCAGGAGGAGTCGTTGCGCGGTGTGCCAGAACGATTTGATGTGGTGATCCAGGAGTTGCGCGCGCGAATTCCGCCGCCACTCGATGACGCCTTCGCCAAGCAGGTGGCAAACGTTGAAAACGTGGAAGGGCTACGCGCAGAGATCCTGACGCGCCTCAAGGCGAGCGCTGCAGATCGCGGCCGTCACGAGTTCGCCGACAAGATCGTGGAGTACGCCATGGAGAACGCCACCGTCGAGATTCCTGACCCGTTGATCGAAGAAGAGATTGACGGCCTTGTTGATGAGTTGGCGCGATCATTTGCACGACAGGGTCTCTCCTTTGAGCAGTACCTTGAGGCGGCAGGGTAGAGCGCCGAAGAGATCCGCGCAGAGCTGCGCGATCGTGGAGAGCGCCGCGCACGCACGCTGCTCGTCCTCTCTGCGGTTGCGGGCGCCGAAGGGATTCAGGTGCCCGAGGAACTCATCGACGAAGAGGTGCGCCGAGCGCAGCCACAGGTGCAGGGCCAGCGGAAGCTGGAGGCGTATCTCGCCTCAGAGCGTGGTCGCCGCGCCATTCGCGCCTCGCTCCGTCGCTCACTCGTGGTGGAGAAGATCGTCGAGGAATGGTTCGATGGCAACCCAGGTGCCTGGCCCGCATGGGGA
>CAIZYO010000020.1 GCA_903937225.1 uncultured Chloroflexota bacterium
GCGATCCAACGGTGCGCGGCGTCTTCCTTGGGCCGATCATTAATCAACGATCCGTGGACACCTTCCTCGCTGCGTGTGATGAGGCGAAGCGCGATGGGAAGATCGAGATTGGCGGCGGTCGATTGACCGACGGCGATCTTGCGAAGGGCTTCTACGTTGCCCCAACGGTGGTCAGCGGACTCCCAGCAACACATCGGCTCTTTAAGGATGAGCTCTTCGTTCCGTTCGTTGCGGTGACCAAGGTGAGCTCCTTTGAAGAAGGGATCGCACTCGCGAATGAGAGCGAGTACGCCCTCACGGCGGGCTGCTTCACCGAAGACGAGAAGGAGATCCGCACCTTCCTCGACACGATCCATGGTGGCGTGATCTACGTGAATCGCCGAGCCGGCTCCACCACGGGCGCCTGGCCGATGGTCCAGCCGTTCGGCGGCTGGAAGAAGTCGGGCACCACAGGGAAGTCCGGCGGCGGTCTCTATTACGTGCAGCAGTACCTGCGCGAGCAGAGCCAGACGATCGTCCGCTAGCCGAATCGGTCAGCGGCCCGCACAGTCGGTCAGCCTCCCGCACGAGAGAGGGGTTACGAGGGGCCTACCCCCTCGTATACACTTCGCATACGACGTATCCAATAGGAGGCTGTAATGACCGTGATTGAGAAGCCCCAGACGTGGCCAGCGAGCCTCCCTCACCTCGTCACCGAGGTGCCAGGGCCGAAGGCGCTCGCCCAAGTAGCCGCCGACCAGGCGGTGGTCTCGAACAGCCTGCCGCGCGCCTATCCGTTTGCGCCAGTCCGTGGATTCGGGATGGGCGTTGAAGATCAAGATGGGAACGTCTTCCTCGACTTCTGCGCAGGCATCGCCGTCAACTCCACCGGTCACTGCCATCCGCGGGTAGTGGACGCAGTGATCCAGCAGGCACAGCGCCTCCTTCACTACAGCGCATCTGACTTCTACGAACAGCGCTACCAGGAGCTCGCCAGTGCCCTCGCCGCGTCGGCACCATGGAAGGGGCCATCAAAGGTTCTCCTCCAGAATTCAGGAACCGAAGCGGTAGAGGCGTCCATCAAGTTGGCGCGCTACATGAGCGGCCGACAGTGGATCGTTGGATTCGTTGGCGGATTCCACGGGCGCACACTCGGCGCACTGACGCTCACCAACTCCAAGGCGAAATACCACGCGCACTTCGGCCCACTCGCTCCAGGCTTCCTCCACGTGCCGTTCGGCAGTGAGGGCCTCGACGAACTAGAGGAGCGGATCATTGCGCGCACCATTCCGGGTGACGAGATCGCGGCGTTCGTGGTGGAACCAGTCCAGGGCGAGGGCGGATACGTCGTGCCAGATAAGGACTTCTTCCCGCGTCTCAAGCAGATTGCGGACAAGTACTGCATCGCGATCGTCGTTGACGAAGTTCAGTCCGGCGTTGGCCGCACTGGAAAGATGTGGGCCATTGAACATTTCGGCATTGAGCCAGACATCGTTGCAACGGCGAAGGGGCTCGGCTCCGGCATGCCGATCGGCGCCGTGATTGCTAAGGAGCACTGGATGCGATGGAAGCCTGGCTCACACGGCTCTACGTTCGGTGGAAACCCGGTTGCTGCAGCGGCGGCGATCGCGACTCTTGAAGTGATCCGCGACGAGAAGTTGATGGAGAACGCGGTGGCGCGCGGCAAGGAGGCCGTTGATGGCCTGCGCGCGTCGCTCAAGGGGAACAGCCTCGTCACTGACATTCGCGGCATTGGACTGATGATCGGCGTGGACTTTGTGGACGCAGACGCGGCGGCAGACGTTGAGGTGGAGGCGTTCAAGCGCGGACTCCTCGTCCTGACGTGTGGCGATCGCGGTGTGCGCATGAGCCCACCACTCGTCGTCAACGCCGAAGAGATCAAGACGGCGGTACGAATCTTCGCCGAGGCTGCAGCGGCCGTCGCCGCGCGGCGCTAGTAGCACCGCGGAACTCGGCGTGTCCGGATCGACCGGATCCAAGCTCCTCAGCATGCGCGACGCGATCGCCGCGCACGTCCACGATGGCGACACGGTAGCGATCGAAGGGTTCACGCACTGCATCTCCTTTGCGGCGGGACACGAGATCATCCGCCAGAAACGCCGCGATCTGACACTTGCGCGCATGACGCCCGATCTTGTCTATGACCAGATGGTGGCCGCCGGTTGCGCCAAGAAGCTGATCTTCAGTTGGCTCGGCAACCCTGGCGTGGGATCACTCCACGCCATTCGGCGTCGCACCGAACCCGCCGCGCTCGCCGCTGGCGAGACGCTCCTAGAGATGGAGGAGTACAGCCACCACGGCATGGTCGGCCGATACGTTGCGGGCGCCCATCGACTCCCGTTCTATCCGCTCCGTTCCTATTCAGAGAGCGACCTGCCGAAGGTGAATCCGCTGATTCGTCAGGTGGAGAGCCCCTACGGCGACGGGAAGATCTGGGCGGTGCCGCCACTGAATCCAGACGTGGCGATCATCCATGCGCAGCGCGCCGACGAAGAGGGGAACGTGCAGATGTGGGGCCTCCTCGGCTGTCAGAAGGAGGCGGCCTTTGCGGCGAAGCGCGTGATCGCGGTGGTCGAAGAGATCGTTCCGACGAGTGTGATTCGCGCCGATCCGAATCGCACCATCGTGCCGGGACTGATTGTGAACGCCGTGGTGCACGAGCCGTTCGGCGCACACCCTTCATATGTGCAGGGCGACTATGACCGTGACAACGCCTTCTATCGCGAGTGGGACACGATCAGCCGCGACCCCGCAGCAACCGAGGCGTGGCTGAAGGAGTGGGTCTACGACCTCCCGGATCGCGCCGCCTATGTTGCAAAGTTCGGCGCGTCGTATTTCAAGGGGCTCACCCCACCGTCCGCTCCGTCGGGAGTCGTTGATTACGGGGATTACCGATGAGTGAGCAGAAGCCGGCGAGCCGCAACGAGCTGATGGTCGTGGCGGCGGCGCGTGCACTTGAGGGGAAGCGCGTCTGCTTCGTGGGGGTCGGCCTGCCGAACATTGCGGTGAACCTGGCGAAGCGCACCGTGGCGCCGCAGATGGAGCTTGTCTACGAAGCGGGCGTCTTCGGCGCGAATCCTGCACGCCTCCCACTCTCGATTGGTGACCCAACCATTGTCACGGGCTCCACGGCGACCGTCTCCATGCACGACCTATTCGGTCTCTACCTGCAAGGGGGTCGCATCGATGTGGGCTTCCTCGGCGGTGCGCAGATTGATAAGTACGGAAACTTGAACACCACGGTGATCGGCGACTACGCCGCGCCGAAGACACGCCTTCCGGGATCAGGTGGCGCGTGCGAGATTGCCATCAACGCAAAAGAGATCATGGTGATCATGCGACAGAGCACACGAAGTTTTGTATCAACCCTTGACTTCCGAACCTCGCCAGGACACCTCGGTGGCGCCGCCGCATCCGCCACCTTGCGTCGTGAGCAAGGGTGGGGTGGGAGCGGACCATCGGTAGTGGTGACGGATCTCGCCGTGTACGGATTCAACAGTGACGGCGAGATGGAGTTGCGCAGCATCCACCCTGGCGCAACGCTGGACGAAGTGAAGTCCACGATTGGGTGGGAGATTCGGACCCCGGCGAACGTTCCAGAGACGCCTTCACCAACCGCAGAAGAGTTGCGCCTGATCCGCGAAGAGTTGGATCCGACGGGCGCATATGTATAGAGGCAGACATGACTAACGCAAAGATCTTTAGTCGCGGAGGCGCGGCACTCCCACGAGCGGTCAGCGGTGACGGCGCATGGATCACCGACGCAACGGGCCGTCGTTATCTAGACGCTGCTGGCGGCGCCATCGTGGTGGGTGTTGGACATGGACGCGCAACCATCGCCGCGGCGGCGGCAGATCAGGCGGCGAAGATTGCGTACGCGCACGGGAGTGCCTTCACCGCCGACGCGCTTGAGTTGTGGGCGGAAGAGCTCGGGCCACTCCTTCCAATGGATGGGGCGTCGCTCTATCCGGTGTCGGGAGGTTCGGAGGCTGCTGAGACGGCGTTGAAGATGGTGCGCGCCTACTGGTTGGCGCGTGGCGAGCCGGAGCGAACCGTGGTGGTGAGCCGATGGGGGAGTTACCACGGCAACACGCTCGGTGCGCTCGACCTTTCGGGGCGACGCGGACTACGCGCGCCATACGAACCGTGGCTCGGGCGATTCGAACACGTTTCGGCTGCGTATCCGTATCGCGCGGGGCTCGATGGGGCGAGCGCGATCGGATCAGGCGCCGAGGCGGTCGCCGAACTGGATGCGCTGTTGCGCCGCGTGGGCCCCGGTCGCATTGCCGCGTTTGTTGCCGAGCCAATTGCCGGTGCCACCCTCGCGGGCGCTGTGCCGCCAGATGACTACTGGCCACTCGTTGCGGACTGGTGCACACGGAACAACGTGCTCTTGGTTGCGGACGAAGTGATGACCGGATTCGGGCGAACGGGAACCTGGTTCGGCGTGAACCACTGGGGACTCCGCCCCGATCTTCTCCTTGCGGCAAAGGGTGCAACCAGTGGCTACTGGCCGTTCGGATTCGTCGCACTCTCGGGGCGCGTTGCTGAGCCGCTGATCAGCTCAGGCTTCGTGCACGGCTTCACTTATAGCCACTCCATTCCAGGTGCCGCGGTCGCGCGCGCCGTGCTGCAGGTCCTTCGAGACGAGAAACTTGTGGAGGCTTCGGCCGCACGTGGGCTGCAACTGCGCGCCGCCCTCAGCGCCGCGCTCAGCGGGGAGCCGTGGGTTGGCGAGATTCGCGGTCGCGGTCTCCTGATCGGCGTGGAGCTTGTGGCTGATGCGCAGAGCAAGCTGCCGCACCCGCGGAGCGCGCGGATCACCGAGCGAGTGCTCGCCGAAGCGAAGAACTCGGGCGAAGATGGACTCCTTCTCTACAGCGCAACCGGCCAAGCGAACGGCAGCGACGGCGATCAGTTGGTGATTGGCCCGCCGTTTGTCATTGGCGACGCGGAGATTGATCGCATTGCACGCGGAACCGCCGACGCGATTCGAACGATACGCGAACAGTCGTAGCGGCCTACCGCCGCGAGGAGCGCGAGCGACTTAGCCGACGATCTCCAGTGAGATCGCAACGTTCCCCGCGAGCGCCGACGAGATTGGGCAACCGCTCTTTGCTGCCTCCGCGAGTTCCCTAAACTTCTCTACGCCGAGTCCTGGGACGACGCCGCCGAGTGCGAGAGCGGATTTGGTGATGCGCCACCCCGCCTCAACCTTTTCAAAGGTGATCGTTGCGGAGACGTCGAGTCGTTCGGCTGGTGTGCTGTTGCGGGCAAGGCCGCCGGAGAGGGCCATCGCGAAACAGGAGGCGTGCGCCGCCGCGAGCAGTTCTTCAGGGGAGGTGACGCCGTCATGCGATTCGGATCGGCGTGGCCAGCTGACGGGGAGTCCGCCGAACGCGCCGCTCTCTACCGTGGTGATCTCGCCTGATCCTTCGAGAAGGGTGCCGTTCCAGGTCGCCGAAGCGGTTCGCGTCGTCATGTTTACGCTCCTTAATCAAACTCCTCACCCGCTGCGCATTCGGCAGGCATCCGCAATACTAATAGGGACGGCGCCGGAACCCCGCAGCCGCACAAAACCACTGGAGGTCTCTGTGTTCTTCCTCACGAAGCTCGCGGTCGCACGACGAAGTGTCACCATCCTGATCGCCCTCGCGGTGTTCGGTGGTGGTGTGGCGAGCTGGGGGAACCTGAAGCAGGAGCTGCTCCCAAACATCGACTTCCCAATCGTCACGGTGATCGCCCCGTACCCGGGTGCTGGCACCGCCGACGTTGCCGAGCAGGTCGCGTCACCAATTGAGGCGGCGGTTGCCGCCGTCCCAGGGGTGGAATCGCTCCGCTCCGTCTCCACGACCGGACTCGGATTCGTGAGTGCAGAGTTCGCCTACGGGAGCGACGTCAAGGAGATCCTTCGACTCGTTGAGGCGGGGATCAATAGTGCGAACCTTCCTGATGGCGTGACGCCTGTCGTTCGAAACTTCAACATCAACTCCGCCGCCGTGGTGATCGCCACGCTCTCACCGAAGGGCGACACGACGCTGACCGAGCTCGCTGAGCTTGCAGAGGCCGAGTTGATGCCATCACTCCGAGGAGTTGCAGGCGTCTCGTCTGCGGACCTTTCGGGCGGCAGCGAACAGCAGGCGATGATCATGATGGACGCGGCGAAGCTCGCGAGCGCGCGCATCAGCGTCTCTCAAGTGCAGGGGATCATTCAAGGGAACAACCTCACCTTCCCCGCAGGTCAGTTGCCAGTGGACGGCGCGCTCGTCCCAGTCTCGGCGACCGGTCGATTCACCTCTATTGAACAGCTTCAACAGCTCGTTGTCGGCGGTTCCGTTGACGCCACCGGGCAGCCAGTCCCCGTCTTCCTTGGACAGGTCGCCACCGTCTCGCTCGCTGAAGTGCGAACCACCGGCTGGTCTGAGACCAATGGCGAGCCTGGCCTTGCACTCAGTGTCAGCAAGTCTGCCGAGGCGAACACGGTAACCACGTCAGAAGAGTCGATCGCCGCGATCGACGAGTTTGTCGCCAACCATTCGCAAATGGTCGAGCGCTCCATCGTCACCGACTCGTCCATCTTCATTTTGGAGTCCATTGATGCACTCTTGAAAGAGGGCGGCCTCGGTGCGTTCTTCGCCGTTGTGGTGATCTTCGTCTTCCTCCTTAACCTCCGCTCCACGGTGGTTGCCGCCGTGAGCATTCCGCTCAGCGTGCTCGCCGCCATCATCCTGATGGCAACTACGGGGATCACGATCAACATCATGACTCTCGGCGGCCTCGCCGTTGCCGTTGGCCGCGTGGTCGACGACTCAATTGTGGTGCTTGAAAACATCTACCGACACCGCAGCCAAGGTGAACCGATCGGCGAAGCGGTGCTCAACGGCACGCGTGAGGTGGCCTCTGCGATCACCAGCTCCACCATCACCACGATCGCCGTCTTCCTCCCACTCGGCGTGGTCGGTGGACTGATCAGCCAGTTCTTCCTACCGTTCGCGTTGACGGTGACCTATGCGCTCCTCGCGTCGCTCATCGTTGCGCTCACCGTGATCCCTGTGCTCGCGTACTTCCTTGTGAAGGTGAAGGGCGACACCGCGAAGATCCCTTACGAAGTGAAGGGGGAGCGCGAAGAGATCTCGATCTGGGGTCGAATCTATCTGCCAATCCTGAGCCTCGCGCTGCGCGGCCGCATCACAAAGTTCGCCACACTCGCCATTTCGGCGGCACTCTTTGTTGGGGCGTTCTCACTCGTGTCACAGATTCCAACCCAGTTCTTGAACAGTGGGAGCGAGAAGGTGCTCACCGTCACGGTGAACCCGCCACTCGGCACCTCGACAGAGCGCGTCCTCGACCGGAGCCGCCAGGCGTACACGCTCCTTAATCGTGATGCCGAGGTTGAGCTTGTGACCACATCCATTCCAGGTGAAAGCGCAACGGGGAGCCAGACGCTCACCGCCGCCATCACCGGCCGTGCGCCGAACGCGGCGCGCATGACCGTGATCCTTGAGTCGTCAACGGATCTTGCGGTTGCGAAGGATCGACTCAATGACACC
>CAIZYO010000021.1 GCA_903937225.1 uncultured Chloroflexota bacterium
CTTCGAAAAAGACCCAGAGCCGGGCGGCATGCTCCGCTACGGAATTCCGCAGTACCGTCTGCCAAAGATTGAAGTGCTCGACGGTGAGTACCAGTCAATCACGCGACTCGGCGGCCGCTTCGAGTGCGGGAAGATGCTTGGTGGTGACTTCACCACCGCCGACCTGAAGGCGCAGGGGTACGACGCGGTGATTGTGGCGATCGGCTGCTATGACACGAATGACCTCGGCATTCCAGGCGAAGACGCCGAAGGGGTGATCGACGGACTCGACTATCTACACACCGCCGCACTCGGACTTGAATATCCGAACCACGAAGGGAGTCGCGTGGTTGTGGTCGGCGGCGGCTACACCTCAATGGACTGCGCACGCACGAGCGTCCGCCTCGGCGCCAAGGAGGTCACGCTTGTCTACCGCCGCGACATGAAGGACATGCCAGCGGCAGACGAAGTGCACGAGATGATCGAAGAAGGCGCGCGCGCCATCTTCCAGGCTGGCCCAACGCGCGTCATCGTGGACGAGAAGAACCGCGTCAAGGGTCTTGAATTCATTCGCATGCAGCTCGGCGCACCAGACGCCTCAGGCCGACGCCGACCAGAACCTGCGCCAGGCACCGAGTTCATCATTGAGTGCGATCGCATCCTGAAGGCGATCGGTCAGGGTCCGGACATGACCTGGGCCAGCGTCGGCGCCGACGGGGTTGCCGCAACGAAGAACGGTCGCCTCAAGGCAGACGCGGTCACCTTCCAGACAGGCCGCGACGGCGTCTTTGGCTGTGGCGACGTGCGAAACGGCGCAACGACTGTTGTGGCCTCCATTGCCGACGGACGCCGCTGCGCCTACGCCGCGGACGCGTACCTGCAGGGACTTGACCTCGGTGAGATCCGCAACCGCCAGACGCTCGCAGAGCCACAGCCAGAGTTCCTCAGCATCGTGCCGTTCACCGGTGAGACGAAGGAGCCACGCCGCAGGCTGAAGGCGCTCCACGCTGACGAGCGAAAGCACGACTACATCCAGTACGAGATCCCGTACAGCAAGTCCGAGGTGATGGCGGAGAGCACGCGCTGCCTGCAGTGCACGTGCGAAGCGATCGGATTCTGCGACCTCCGTCGCCTCGGCATTGAGTACGGCACCACACTTAAGTCGCTCGAGAAAGATCACCAGAACGGCGCCGGGTTCCGATCAATCACCGAGAATCGCTGGACGGGTGCAAATCACGATTACGTGCGCGATGACTCGCACGCGTTTATCTTGCGCGAACCATCGCGCTGCATCGACTGCGGCCGCTGCGCCAATGTCTGCGCCGAAGTCGTTGGCGCCGCCTGCTACGACTTCATGCGCACCGGCTTCGACACGCTCGTCACCACACCACTTGACATGAGCCTCAACGAATCACCGTGTGTCTCGTGTGGGCGATGTGCAGAGACGTGTCCAACAGGGGCACTCATGCCGAAGCCGCGCATCTTGACCAAGTACGAAGTTGACGAGTCGCGCTGCATCCTGTGCGGCATCTGTGTGGATGCGTGTCCGTACGACGCGCTTCGCAGCGGGTTCGACTTTGAGCTTGCGCACACCGATCGCAGCGAACCAATGATTGACCTCATTGCGCTTGCCAAGATTGAGCGAACCTCTGAGGCCACCTTCATCCGCGGTGAGAGCAACTGGGAGAACACCGTTGCAGGGCGACGACACGACCCGGCGCGCGCACTTCCGGTCTTGCCGTCGAATCTGCGCGGGAAGTAACTCATGCCCCTACCAGACACGCTGCCTCTGATCGGGATCACGTGGGCTGACGCACTCTTCATGCTCCTCGGCGGTGTTGCCGTGGCCGGCGCACTCGGTGTGGTGCTGGGGCGCGACATCATCCGTAACGGTCTACTACTGATCCTGACGCTTGGCGCAATCGCAGGCATCTACGTGATGCTTGGCGCGGCCATCCTTGCCGGAGCGCAGGTGCTCGTGTACATCGGGGCGATCAGCGTGCTGATCCTCTTTGCGATCATGTTGACGCAGTCAAAGGCGGCACCCGCGAAACTCAACTTCCAAACACAAGCGGTTCCCGCCGCGCTGATCTCCGCACTTCTCGCGCTAATCTTCGCCGTCACGCTCGGCGGCGGCGGCTGGAACGCAACCGTGTTTGACGGCACGCCACCCCCTGAGGGGACACGCGGCGCAGCAGACGCGCTCTTCGGTCCGTACCTCCTCGCCTTTGAGGTCGCCAGCGTGCTCCTGCTCGCGGCGGTAATTGGAGGGATCTATCTCGCCTCCCTCCCGCGCGCTGGACAGATCGGCGCCGAGGAAGAGGAGGAGCGCCGATGAGCATGATCGCGGGGCACCTTGAGCCGTACCTCGTCCTCTCGGGGCTTCTCTTCTCAATCGGCTCGTTCGGCTTTCTTGCGCGCCGCAATGCAATCAGCATGTTGATGAGTGTGGAGATCATGCTCAACGCGGTAAACATCGCTGTCGTTGCCTTCGGCGCGTTTGTTCCCGCACTCGCAGGCCAAGGGATTGCGTTTGCCATGTTGATCATCGCGGTTGCCGCAGCTGAAGCCACTGTCGGCCTCGCCATCATTATTGCGATCTACCGCAACCGGAAGACCCCGTTGGTCGACGAGTACGACACGATGCGGCAGTAAGCATGAGCCTAATCACTGCACTAATCCGCGCCGCGTCAGAGAGTGGCGAGCCGGCCGCCGTGCTCCCTGAGTACGCGCCGCTCCTCCTCCTGTTGCCACTCGGCGGATTCCTCTTAACGGCGGCGATCGGTCGACGACTTGGGAAGCTCGCACATATAGTTCCGCTCCTCGCCATCGTCGCGACATGGGCGCTCTCAATGAGCCTGGCCGTCCCTGCGCTCCTCGGTGATCTCGGTGAGGCTGGCGCATCCCGCGAGCTCTTCACATGGATCGCTTCAGGAGACCTGACCTTCAGCATGGGAATTCATGTCGACGCGCTCACTGGCGCACTCCTCCTCGTTGTCACCACTGTTGGTGCGCTCGTTCACCTCTATAGCGTAGGCTATATGAGCCACGACCCAGGTTACTGGCGCTTCTTCGCCTATCTCAACCTCTTCATGTTCTCCATGCTCCTCTTGGTGCTCGCGAGCAATCTGCTCGTCGTCTTCGCGGCATGGGAGCTCGTCGGCCTCTCGTCATATCTGCTCATCGGCTTCTGGTACACGAAGCGTGAGCCAGGACTCGCCGCAAAGAAGGCGTTTATCACCAATCGCGTGGGAGACGTTGGGTTTGCACTTGGCCTGATGGGACTCGTCGCCGTCTTCGGCACGCTCGACATCCCAACGGTCCTTGCAGGGGTCGCCGCAGGTGAACTCACCGGAACCGCCGCCACCGTGATCGCACTGCTGATCTTCTGCGGCGCCGTTGGTAAGTCGGCACAGTTCCCACTTCATGTCTGGCTCCCCGATGCAATGGAGGGGCCAACCCCAGTCTCCGCACTCATCCACGCGGCAACCATGGTGAACGCGGGCGTCTACCTGGTGGCGCGCATGAGCCCACTCTTTGCGGCAAGCCCTGAGGCGATGCTCGTGGTTGCGGCGATCGGCATCTTTACCGCCATCTTTGCTGCGTCAATCGCGTTCACGCAGACGGATATCAAGCGCGTGCTCGCCTTCTCCACGCTCTCACAACTCGGCTACATGTTCGCCGCACTCGGCGTTGGCGCGTGGGTCCCAGCCATCTTCCACCTGATCACGCACGGTTTCTTCAAGGGACTGCTCTTCCTTGGCTCAGGCTCTGTGATTCACGCCGTTGACGGTGAACAGGAGATGCCGAAGATGGGCGGGCTCGCGAAGAAGATCCCAATCACGTACGCCACCATGCTGATCGGCACGATCGCGATCGCGGGGCTTCCACCACTCGCCGGCTTCTGGTCAAAGGACGAGATCCTTGGCGAAGCGTTCAAGTTTGGCTACACCTGGGTCTGGCTCGTTGGACTCGTTGTTGCTGGCGCGACCGCCTTCTATATGTTCCGCCTCATGGGTCTCACGTTCTGGGGGAAGAGCCGCATCCGCGAGGACGTTCACCCGCACGAGTCGCCATGGACCATGACCCTTCCGCTCATCCTGCTGGCGATCCCCTCAATTGGCATTGGCGTGCTGCTCGGTTTTCCCGTGGCAGACGGCATCATCGTCCATGGGTTGGAGCCGATCTTCCACACGGCAAACGAGATGCTCGGCCATGAACACGCAAAGTGGCAGCTCTTCGGCATTGACGGAATCTTGATGCTTGCGAGCGTGACAGTAGCGTCTATTGGTACGGCGATCGGCGTTCGGCTCTTCCGCAGCGACAACGGCGACCGTATCCGCGCCATTACGGCTCGACTGCAGCCTCTCTACGTTGGAAGCAAAGGGCGTTGGTTCTTTGATGATCTCAACGACTTGATCTTCGTGCGCCTCGGTGGACGAGTCGCCCACGCGGCATGGTGGTTTGATCGCAGGATTGTTGACGGCGCAGTGAACGGTGTTGGCGCACTCACCTCAAGCGGTGGCCGCGGACTTCGCCAAATTCAAACCGGTCGTGTGCAGAATTACGCACTCGGCATTGCGCTCGGTTTGGCTGCAATGGCGATCGCGTATCTGGTGATCGGGTCATGAGCGATCTGACGCAGTTCATTGGATCACTGCCGATCCTCTCCGTGATCACGCTACTCCCACTCGTTGGCGCGCTTGGCATTGCGCTGATCCCGTCTTCGCGACCTTCAACCATTCGCGTCGCAGCACTTGTGATCTCTTTTGTCACGTTCATCTTGAGCCTACTTATGCTGCCAGGCATCCGTGAGTTCTCAAGCGAGTTCGCATTTAGCGAGCAGATCCCGTGGATTCCAAACTTTGGTATCACCTATCACCTTGGCGTTGATGGGCTCTCCGGCGCGCTCGTTGTCTTGACGACACTACTCAGCTGGATCTGCATCTTGGCGAGCTTCGGCCCAATTCAAAGCCGCGTGAAGGAGTACTTCATCAGCTTCTTGATCCTGGAGACGGGAATGCTCGGCGTCTTCCTTTCGCTCGACCTCTTCCTCTTCTACATCTTCTGGGAGATTGTGCTCGTCCCGATGTACCTCATCATCGGTATCTGGGGCGGCGCGGACCGCATCTACGCCACGATCAAGTTTGTTCTGTACACGCTCGTCGGTTCACTCCTGATGCTTGTCGCCATTCTCGCCACGGCGTTCAGCCACCAAGTGGCGACCGGCTCATGGGACGGCGCATTTGATCTTCTCGCGCTGCGCGGGACGATCACTGACCCAACACTGCAGGCTCTCGCGTTCGCGGCATTTGCACTCGCGTTTGCCATTAAGGTCCCCATGTTCCCATTCCACACCTGGCTCCCGGATGCGCACGTCCAGGCGCCAACCGCAGGCTCTGTGATCCTTGCCGGCGTGCTGCTGAAGCTCGGTGGTTATGGGTTTATCCGCTTCGCAATCCCGCTCTTTCCGCAGGCGGCACAGGACTTTGCGCCGCTCATGATCGTGCTCTCCGTCATCGCGATCATCTACGGCGCGATCGTTGCAATTGTCCAGACCGACCTGAAGAAGTTGATCGCATATAGCTCGGTCAGCCACATGGGCTTTGTCACGCTTGGAATCTTCTCGTTCAACCAGCAGGGGGTCGACGGTGCCATTTTGCAAATGCTGAACCACGGACTCATCACCAGCGGACTCTTCCTCCTCGTTGGTATTGGGTACGAGCGCACGCATGATCGTGAGATCGCGAAGATGGGTGGCTGGGCTTCACGAACGCCTGTATACGCCGCGCTCTTCGGCTTCTTCCTTTTCGCCTCGGTTGGCCTCCCAGGCCTCTCCGGCTTCGCTGGCGAATTCCTCGTCCTGCTCGGCGCCTTCCTCGTGAACCCGATGGTCGCTGGCGCGGCAACCCTCGTGATGATCCTCGCCGCCGTCTATCTCCTCTGGCTCTATCAGCGCGTCTTCACCGGTGAGCTCTCCCCGTTCCTGAAAGGTCTCGGCGCAAAGCTCACTGACGTCACACCAATTGAGATCGCCACCCTTGCCCCACTCGCCGCCATGATCGTTGCCTTCGGGATTCTTCCCGCACTCCTTACGGGCGCATTTGCACCGAGCGTGGCGCAGTTCTTGATGTACGCGGCGGGAGGAGTGGCCCCATGAACGACCTCCTAACGATTGCACCACTCCTGAGCGTTGGGCTCACCGCCGTTGCGGTGCTCCTGAGCGACGCCATCACGCCAAACCGCAAGTACGCGCCGATCTCTGTTGCACTCGCTGGCCTCGGTATCACCGCGTGGATCCTGCTTCAACAGAGCGGCGGCGTCGTAACGGCACTCAACGGCGCATACGTTGGCGGCCCGTTTGTTGCCTACCTTGGACTGCTTGGCGCAGCGATCGTGGCAATCACGCTTCTGATAAGCCCAGACCACCTGTTTGCGCGCGGATATCCAAGCGCCGAGTTTGCCGCCACCCTCCTTTTCGCGCTCTGCGGAACCATCCTTCTTGCTGCGGCGGCGGATCTTGTGACGCTCTTCATTGCACTCGAACTGATGGTGATCCCTGGATACCTTCTCGCTGGATTTGCAAAGCGTGATCCGCTCAGCACGGAGGGCGCCGTCAAGTACTTCTTGCTCGGTAGCTTCTCCAGTGCAATTCTGCTCTTCGGCATCGTGCTCCTCTGGGGGGCAACGGGAACTGCATCACTGACCGAAATTGCAATGAGCCTCACGTCGCTCACCACTGGTGTTCCACCAGCCGTTGCTGTGGCGCTTGCACTCATCACGACCGGATCTGCATTCAAGATTGCCGCAGTTCCGTTCCACTACTGGACACCAGATGCGTATCAAGGATCACCCACTCCAATCACCGGTTACCTCTCTGTTGGTCCAAAGATTGGTGCGTTTGTGCTGCTCATCAAGCTCTTCTTGATTGCACTGTTGCCGCTTGCAGACGTTTGGATCCCCGTCATGGTCATCCTTGCCGCGGCAACAATGACGCTCGGCAATCTTGTTGCGCTGACACAAGGGAACGTTAAGCGCATGCTCGCCTACTCATCCATTGCACATACTGGGTACTTGATGGTCGGTATCGTTGCAGCGGGTGCTGGCGAAGCATCTGGGATCGCGGGCATCCTCTTCTACGGCGCCGCATACGCACTAATGAATCTCGGCGCATTCGCCTTCCTCGCCGTCATTCAAGGGCGACCGGGCGCAACGGTGCAACTAAGCGATCTCGCTGGGCTTGGCCGCAAGCATCCACAGATTGCACTGCTCGCAGCACTCTTCCTCCTTAGCCTCACTGGCATCCCGCCGACGGCTGGTTTCTTTGCAAAGGCATACGTCATCTTGAGTGCGGTGCAGGCGGGAGGACTCGCAGCCGTCTTGGCAATCGTTGCGGTGCTGAACGCGGCGATCGCCGCCTTCTACTACCTCCGTGTCATCGTCTATCTCTTCATGCGCGACCCGGCGGAGACGGATGTGCAGGTAGCCACCTCGCCGCTCCTTCGCGCGGGCCTACTGATCGCCGCCGCCGGCACGATCCTGCTCGGCCTCCTCCCAGGCGGACTCATCGAGGCGGTTGTCCAGGCGCTCGCCAGCTAGCCTCCGTCTACCGCCCAGGTCCCCCGACGCCCGCAGCGGAACACCCCGCGCCGCCCCTGCGGGCTTGTAACAAATCTCCTGGCCCCACGCTCGCATCAGCAAAAACTCATATAAACTTCCGCTATATGGAAGCCGTACAGGTCAAGGTCCAGTGATGAGCACGAAGAGCGCTGCCGCGCTCCCAGCCGCGCTCCGTGAGGCGACTGGTGAGCGCTTCGTGATCGAGGCGGCCCGCCGCGTGCACCGAGCGCTTGGCGACACGAACCGGCTTGACCTGGTGCGACGACTCGCGCAAAGCCCCGCCACCGTTACCGAACTGATCGAGTCCACTGACCTCTCCCAGCCTCTGGTGAGCTGGCACCTGCGCCGACTCCGCAGCGCAGGACTCGTCACAAGTGAACGCGCTGGCCGCGAGTCCATCTACACGCTTCGAACGGAGACCATTGCGGAAGGCCACGCGCTGATGCTCGCCGCACTCGGCGTCGCCAACCCAGCCGCCTGGGTTGCACCTGAAGCGGCGCTACCGAATGCTCAACCGCTCGTTGACGCCGTCCGCGCGGAAGAGGAGTAGCAATGGCAAGTCGCGCAACTGATGGGAGTCTCTTCACAGGAGGAGAACGCGCGCGCATCAAGCGAATCGGTGAACCGATCGCGCTCTTTCTTGGCCGACTCGGCTTCTCGCCGGATGCGCTCACCGTTGCTGGGTTCGGGATCGTTCTCGCCGCAGCCGTCGCCGCGGCCGCGGGTGAGTGGGTGTTGACGGCCGTAATCTTGATTTTCGGCACGCTCTTTGACGGACTGGACGGAACACTTGCGCGCGCCACAGGGAAGACCAGCAACTTCGGCGCGTTTCTTGACTCCACCATGGATCGCGCAGGCGAAGCGGTGATCTACGCAGGGATCGCAGCGGGTGCGGCGATGAGCGGCACCACTGAAGTGATCGGCCTTGCAACGCTCGCGCTCGGCCTTGGGTCGCTCGTGAGCTACGTGCGCGCACGCGGTGAGGCGCTCGGAGTCCGCGCGGATGTTGGACTCGCACAGCGCGCAGAGCGCGCCGCGGTTTTGATCGTCGGGCTGCTCGCTGGTGGACTGCTGAGCGCAACGTGGCTGACCGCAGCACTCGCACTCATCTCCGTCGCTTCAGCAATCACCGTGGTGCAGCGAATTCGTTTCGTTCGCGCAGGCCTCGCCGCCGCATCCACACAGGCGCCGCGCAAGTAGCGGCACATTGATGCTCGCCGCTGGCGTTGCCAGCGGTAAGTGAAGGTGGGGCTGAGAGTCAGCTCCGCAAAAGAACGGTAGTAACAAGGGGGTACGCAACATGATGGAAATGAACGGGCCAAGGGCCCAATGGAACGCACGACCGGCGCCAACAACGCCGGTTAAGGCAACGAATCCGATCCGCGTGGCGATTGCGGGCGTAGGGAACTGCGCAAGCAGCCTCGTGCAGGGTCGCTACTTCTACGCGGAC
>CAIZYO010000022.1 GCA_903937225.1 uncultured Chloroflexota bacterium
AGCGGCCCCCGCTTCGCGGGTCGTGGAAGCGTCATTAAGCGAAGCTGCAACAGTGGTGAGTGACACATAGCCACTGGTCAAGCCCAATTTAGGGGCATGTGACTCGGTTGAGGGTCGATCCGGCCTGTGGGAGCGCCTCAACTCAGACTAAACCGCAGGACACGCTCGTAGTGGTCTCTTGGCAGGCTTTTCGGACGAGGAGTTCGACTCTCCTCCATCTCCACCAACACTTGCACGAGTCGCGGATCGCGCGCTACCTAATCTCCTTGATGCGCGCCTTCGCCATCGCCACAAGGAGCTTCTCGTCGATCTCCCAATCGTTCGGAATCGTGATGGTGTGCTTGAGTACGCGGTACCCCTTCAGTTTCGGTGTGAACGCATCAATCACCGCCTTACTAAAGGGGTTGATCAGCAGGTACTTTGATGTGGCCGAAGCGCCGAACACGTAGTCCTTCTCGGTGCGCAAGATTGGCTGATTCCAGGAGATCACGAGCTTCAGCTCTGGATACGCCGCGCGCAACACCTTGAACATGCCTTTCATGGTGCGCGCCTGCTGTGGATCAATCGTCTTGAAGTAGTCCGTCGGTGTTGCGTGTCGATGTGCCGTGGTCGAGCCTCGGGTGAACATCACCAGCGCATTGGCATGCGCTTGTGAGAATCCGTAGTTCTCTCGCAGGTGTGCGATCTGCTCTGGGTAGCGCTTCCCTGCAACACTCTTCATTACCGCGAACCAGTGTTTCATCGGTTCGCCGTAACGTTTCTCAATTGCAGGGAAGTGCGCTTCCCGTTTTGGATCTCTTGTCGGCATGATGGCCGTTCGCTCGTTACGCCGGGATCACGACCACGCGGCGCTCTGGCTCTTCGCCCGCGGACTCGGTTGCAATTCCAGGTGCACCTTGTAGTTCCATGTGCACCCAACGTCGCTCGAGCGCAGTCATTGGCTCGAGCTGAACGGCGCGACCAGTCTCCCGAACTCGCTCGCCCGCCTTGCGCGCAAGTGCGCGGAGCTGCGCCTCACGTCGACCGCGATACTCTTCAATATCAACGGTGACGCGCGCCCACTCGCCGAGCTTGCGGCTCAACATCAAGTTGACAAGGTGCTGGATCGCCTGAAGACGCTCGCCGCGTCGACCAATCAAGCTGCCGAGTTCTTCCGCCGCTTCTGGTGACGTGCCCGCCACATTCAGCACGGTCTCGGAGCCTTCGCCGCTCAGGCGAATCTCTGCCTCAAAGTCGAGGTGCTTGATCAGCGTCTCAAGGATCTCCTTGCCGCCGGCAATCATCTCTGGCGTGGTCTCGCTGCGCTCGCGGCGCTCGCGTGGCTCTCGTGTCTCGCCCGCTTCGCGCGGCGCTCGGGCTGGCCGATCAGCCCGTTCGGGACGCGGTGCTCGCGCGGGTCGCTCCGCCCGTGCCGCTGGTGCACGCTCTGGTCGTGCGCTGCGTGCCGGTCGCGGTTCGGAGTCGCGTGGCGCAGCATCTCGTGGTGCAGCGTCTCGTGGTGCTGCGGCGCGTGGTGCAGGTTCGGTCGCTCGCTTTGGCGTGCTGCCTGCGATTGCGCTTGCTGGCGCTGCAACGATCCGCGCTGGCTCAGCACCCATGCCGAGAACGCCCTTGGAGCCTGGCGCGATGATTTCAAAGTCGAGGTCGGCGAGTCCAACCTTGAACGATTCGCATGCGATCTTGAGCGCCTCTTCAACGCTCTTGCCTGTGAACTCCTGGTATGCGCTCTCGCTCGCCATTATCTGCCCCCTCGGCGACCGTGTCGGTCGCGCTTCTTGGCCGAACGGATCGTGGCGGCCGCAGATGCGGCGCGGTCAAGATCCGTGCGGGATTGTGGTGCCCCTTCAACCACGTCGCCCGCCGGAGCGCTCTCCGGCATCGCCACGGGGAATCGCGGTGCATGGTTCACGGCGAAGGCCGGAGTCCACCCAAAGAGTGGGAAGAGTCCGCCGTAGCCGAGGATCAAATACTGCTGCGCCAACGAGAAGATCGTGGACGCAATCCAGTAAATAAAGAGTCCCGCCGGCAAGATGCCGCCGTACAGGATTGAGATGAGCGGCAGGATCACCAGCGTCTGGCTCTGCATTGCCGCTGACGGATCGCCCTTTGCAGCGCCGCCCTTTGGAAGCGTCATCCGTGTCTGCAACACCTGCAACAGTGCGCTACCGAGCGCGAGCGGGGAGATGCCGACCCCGAGAAGAACGAGTGGCGCCCAGGGCTGCGAAACATCAAGCCCGCCAAGCCATCCCACTGTTGTGTCAAAACAGCGGACACCATCTGCGAGACCGTTCACACATCCTGGATCCAAGACCTGGAATCCGAAGATGCTCAGCATGGCGCTTGGATCGCTCGTTTTAAGTCCTTGATCGATCACTGAATACATTGGGATGAGCACGATGAACTGAAGCAGGGTCGGCAAACATCCGCTCAGCGGATTGATGCCGCGCGTCTTGTACAGCTCCGCCTGCGCCTGCTGGATCTTCATCCGATCGCCCTTATAGCGACGCTTGATCTCTTCCACCTCTGGCGCGAGCAGTTGCGTGCGCTTCTGTGAAACAAGTTGGCGCCGGTACGGCGAAATCAAGACGACGCGGATGACGATCGTGAGTAGGAGAATTGAGATTCCGATATCTCCTGTCAGGTTGTCAAAGAAG
>CAIZYO010000023.1 GCA_903937225.1 uncultured Chloroflexota bacterium
CGCGCGGCGCTCGAGATGCTCGCAAACTCTGGCGAGCTCTACCTTGCCCGACGCGAAGGCTCCATTCGCTGGTTTGACCTCCCCGAGCGACTCCTCCCCCGCAATGTGCTGGAGCGACGCGTCAGTGAAGAGGAGCAGGTTGCGCACACCTTCCTGGCGCGACATCGCGATATGGGTCTCACCTCAGCCAACGCGGCGTGGGTTCCGCGCGACTGGCCGCTCACCCGGAAGCAACTCGTGGAGCGACTCATTGCCCAAGGGGAACTCTTTGAGGTGGAGATCGTGGGGCTACCAGGAGTCTGGCGACTCCCCGCGGCGGAACGCTTTGCGCTTGAGGCGGCGGCACGCGCAACCACTGGAAGCCGGACCGCCGTCGCAGATCCGAACGCAGTCACGCTGCTCTCACCACTTGATCCACTGATTCACGATCGCGCGCGCCTCGAGCAACTGTACGACTTTCACTATCGCTGGGAGATCTACACGCCAGAAAAGAGACGCACATACGGGCCGTACACAATGCCGATCCATGCAGGTGATGCGATCGTGGGTCGCATCCAGATGCACCGCGAGAAAGGAGGGGTTGACGGCGCGGGTGGCGCGCTGGTCATTGACGGACTCTGGTGGGAGAAACGCACAAAGCCTCAGCACCACATTGAGGGGTTGACGCGCGCAATCCGATCCCATCAACGCCTGCTCGGCCTCACCGCGGGAAAGATGCCGTCAGTGTTAGCTGAGCGCCGTGATGGGGGTCAGCTCTTCAAGAGATTGAAGCGTGCGGACGTGTTCCTGGCTAACGACTAGACGCCGAGGTACGCCTCTTTCACCTTCGGGTTGCTGGCAAGCTTCTTGCAGTCATCCTCGAGGGTGACTTCGCCGATTTGCAAGATGTAACCGCGATTCGCGATGCCGAGCGCCATCATCGCGTTCTGCTCCACAAGCAGCACGGCGGTTCCGCGCGTGTTGATCTCCTTGATGATGTCGAAGATCTGCTCCACGAGAATCGGCGCGAGCCCCATGGACGGCTCATCCAAGAGAAGCACTTTCGGCTGGCCCATCAGCGCGCGTCCAATTGCCAACATCTGCTGTTCGCCACCAGACATGGTTCCGGCCGCCTGGAACTCTCGCTCCTTGAGGCGCGGGAAGAGATCAAAGATCTTCTTGAAGTCTGCCTGGACCTCAGGGCCCGGCTTGCGCAGGAATGCGCCCATCTCTAGATTTTCACGCACGGACATTCGCGTGAAGACGCGACGACCCTCTGGGCTGTGGCCAATCCCGAGTCGCACAATCTCATGCGCTGGAGCTGTCTCAATGCTTTTTCCGTTCAGCGTGATGCTTCCAGAGCGTGCGCGTTGGAGGCCAGAGATCGTCCGTAGGGTGGTGGTCTTCCCTGCGCCGTTGGAGCCGATCAGCGTGACGATCTCGCCCTCTTCAACTTTCAACGAAACGCCGCGCAGCGCGTGTACCGCTCCGTAGTACGTGTGGACGTCCTTTAGTTCAAGCAGTGCCATCTGACGCCCCTCTCAGTGCCCACTCGCGGCGCCGCGGCCAAGATAGGCCTCGATCACCTTCGGATTGCTGCGGATCTCGGCCGGCTGACCTTCGGCAATCTTCTCGCCGTGATCAAGCACGGTGATGCGGTCAGAGATGCCCATGACGACGCGCATGTCGTGTTCAATCAGCAAGATCGTGATGTTTTTCTCGTCTCGAATCCTGCGGATCAGCGCAGTCATCTCCGCCGTCTCCTTAGGGTTCATCCCTGCCGCGGGCTCGTCGAGTAGGAGTAGCTGCGGCTTCCCGGCGAGCGCACGGGCGATCTCAAGCAACCGCTGCTTCCCGTACGGTAGGCTCGTCGCGATCTCGTTCTCCGTACCGGCGAGGCCAACGAACGCGAGTAGTTCACGTGACTCTCGTTCTACGCTCGCCTCTTCGTCACGCGTGCGCCTCGTCTGGAAGATGGTGCCGAGAAATCCTGACCGCAAGTGCACATGGGCACCGACCAGAATGTTCTCCAACACGGTCATGCTCTTGTATAGGCGAATGTTCTGGAATGTTCGGGCAAGTCCAGCCTCCACCATGTCATTTGGACGTGCGGGGCGAGTAATCCCGAAACGCTTGATGAAGCGCACGTACCAGAGGGGGCGCACGATGGTGAGCAGGAGCACGGAGACAAATCCGAGCAGCGCTAGGACCACGGACAGAACTCCTTCGTAGAAGCCTGCCAGCCCACCAACCACGAGGAGGAAGTACAAGGCCAGACCGATGAACGGGATGAGTGGCACAAGGAGGAGTGCGGGTTCGCGGCTCGCGCCGGTTGGCGGTGAGATGAGACGCTTCCCATTGATCTCAATGTGACCTTCCGTCGGCGCATAGATGCCAGCAACGACGTTGAAGAAGGTGGTCTTACCCGCGCCATTCGGGCCAATGATGGCAGCGATCATTCCGCGTGGGATCTCAAAGTCAACCTTATTCACGGCCACGAGCCCGCCGAATCGACGAGTGATCGCCGTCGCCTTCAGGACCAGATCTGGCGCCCCTTTTGCCGCGCTCACTTGGCGCCCCCAACAGTGTCCTTGAAGATGCGGATGCGACGCTTCGCCGGGAAGATTCCTTGCGGGCGCTTCAGCATCATCAACACCAGCACAATGCCGTAGAGCACGTACTGGAACTCAAGGAAGTCAATCTCCTGAAGAACGGGAATATTGAAGTTGTCAACGAGCGTGTTCAGCTGCTTCAAGAAGATGCTCTGCACCAGGTAGATCACGAACGCGCCAACCGCAACTCCAACTGGGTTCCCCATGCCGCCAAGGACGACCGCCGCAACTGCGCTGATGGAGACCACAAACTTGAACTGATCTGGGGCAACAATCGTAAGCTTGGCGGCATTGAAGACGCCGACGAAGCCGGCGATCGCCGCACCAACAGCGAAGGCCTGCAGTTTAGAAATCACCGTGTTCACGCCAGATGACTCTGCGGCGAGCTCGTCTTCGCGTACCGCATCCCACGCCCGACCAATGCGACTGTCTTGAAGGCGGAAGACTACGGTCATCACCAGCGCGATCATCACCATCATCAGCACGTAGAACGGCCAGGGGTTGATGAGCGTGAACTCAAGGATCCCTGGGATCACTGGCTTGTCGACGCCGCCGAGTCCATTAGTGCCCCCAGTGAACGGGTCGGCGTTGAGGAGAACGATCGGCACAATCTCACCGAACCCGAGGGTCACGATCGCAAGATAGTCACCTCGAAGTCGCAGGGTAGGTGCGCCGAGGAAGATTCCGAACATGGCACCAATCAGTGCGCCAACAATGAGCATTGGCCAGAAGGGGAGGTGGATATCAAAGAAGGGCGACGCCACGATCGCGTAGGTGTATCCGCCGAGCGCAAAGAAGGCTGCATATCCAAGATCGAGCAGTCCAGCAAAGCCGATCACCACGTTCAACCCAACTGCCAAGAGCGCGTAGATCCCTGCGATCGTGAACGCGTTCACCCATGCGTTCATTGACTGCAGGTCGCCAAACGGTGGGATGCGGCTGATCAGCGGTAGCGCGACGCCAATGGTGATCACGGCGACCAGGACTCCGAGTGAGCGATGCTGCGCGAAGTAGGCGTTTGACCGCGCGCG
Organism: uncultured Chloroflexota bacterium; assembly: GCA_903937225.1. Classification (GTDB taxonomy): domain Bacteria; phylum Chloroflexota; class Limnocylindria; order Limnocylindrales; family Limnocylindraceae; genus Limnocylindrus. The sequence continues at coordinate 3,623 of CAIZYO010000023.1, forward strand.
GAGTGGGGCGAACCGTGCGGTGAGGGTGCTCATGCGCGATCCCCGGTGCTCGAGCCGAGCAGGCCGGTTGGGCGGAAGATCAAGAAGACAACAAGGAGCGAGAAGACGATCGCGCCGCCCCAGCGCCCGAACCCGAACGCAGCAGCGCCAACCTCAACGAACGCAATCAGGAATCCGCCGAGTGCAGCACCCGCCGTGTTGCCGATGCCGCCGAGGACGGCCGCGGTGAACGCCTTGAGGCCGGACTGGAATCCGAGCGTGAACGTGGTGTTGCCGTAGTAGAGGCCGTGGATCACACCAGCGGCGCCAGCAAGGCCTGAGCCGATCAAGAAGGTAATCATGATCGTTCGATTGATGTCCACGCCCATCAGTGAAGAGGCGTCGCGGTCCATCGCGGTGGTTCGCATTGCGCGACCAGTCTTTGTTCGTGAGATGAAGAGCTGGAGAACTACCATCAGGAAGAGGGCCGATCCAATCACGAAGAGGTTAAGCAGCGGGACGCGGCTCTCCCCAATTGTGAAGGCCCACTGCGTGGAGAAGAGTTGCGGCACGTTGGTGATGTACGGTCCCACAAAGAACTGAATAATGTTCTGCAAGATGAAGCTCACGCCAATTGCGGTGATCAGCGGGGCGAGCTTTGGCGCGTTGCGAAGCGGTCGATAGGCAAGCCGTTCGATCAGTGCCCCGACGAGCGCCATCACCACAATCGTCACGGTGAAGAGTACGATCAGACTGATGATCAAGGTTGGAATGTCGAGGACTGCGCCAGTCTGACCAAGCAACGTGGTGCTGACGGCAATCGAGACAAACGTGGCGACCATGAAGACGTCGCCGTGGGCGAAGTTGATGAGCTCAATGATCCCGTAGACCATGGTGTATCCGAGCGCGATCAGCGCGTAGATTGCGCCGAGCGTCATCGCGTTCAAGAACTGCTCAAACCCGAGCAGTCCAAGCATCAGCGCGAGGAACCCGGTGATGACCGCAGGCAAGAAGAACTGGCCGCGAACGCGCTCGGTGCGTACGGTGCCTGTCGCTGTTGCCATGAGCCCCCCTTCAAGGTTTCGCGAGGTATCTAATGATTCTGCCTGTCCACTGCCCCTAGGGCAAGAAGAGGGCTGGTCTCCACCTGCCCCTTCGTGAGTGTGGGAGGGCCCCCGCCGCCCTTACGGGCGAAGGGGGCCCTCCATCACGATCTCGTGATCCGAGCGGGGAGACCCCGCTACGAATTACTTGTTCGCGTAGTCGATCTGCTCGACGAACGTCCAGTTGCCATCAACAACCTCATAGAGGGAGATGATCTTCTGGGAGGTGTCGCCGTTCTCGTCGAATGACACGTCACCGAGGACCGTCGAGTAGACGGTTGCGGTGTCGGTCAAGGCTGCGCGGACGCTCTCGCGGGTGACTTCGCCAGCCGCAACGGCTGTCTTGATCGCCTCGAGAATGACCTGTGCACATGCGTAGCCGGATGCAGAGTATGCACCTGGGGCTTCGCCGTACTCAGCCTCGTACTTCGCTGCGAATCCAGCCTTGTCAGGGATGTTCTCGATTGCAGCAACGGAGCTGAAGCTCTTCGCAGCAGCTGCGCCCGCGATTGCAATGTATGAACCTTCGCCTGAACCGTCCTGGATGCCGTCGCCGCCGTAGAACTCAACATCGCCGAGTCCTGCCTGCTCGATGGCCTTGCGGAAGAGTCCAGCGCCGTCCGCCGTCACGCCACCGTAGAAGAACGCGTCAGGCGAAAGCGCCTTGGCGGCCGTCACGATTGCGGTGAAGTCGGTCGTGCCTGCTGGTGCACCTTCGCGGCCGAGAACGGTTCCGCCGCCGGCGGTGAACTCAGCTGCGAACGAGTCAGCAATACCCTTGCCGTATGTGTCTGTTGAATCAACGATGAACACATTCGACTTGCCGCGTGACTTTGCGTACACGGCAACGGCTGGTCCCTGGAGGTCGTCAGTTGCAGCTACGCGAACGTAGTTGACTGGGCGGCCACCGCGGAGCGCAGCACCAGCATCACCCTTGGTGAGGTCTGGGTTGGTGTTCGACGGCGAGCACTGTGCGAGACCAGCTTCGGACGAAACTGGAATCTGTGCCTTTGCCGAAGAGCTGTTGAACGGGCCGACCACTGCAACGACGGTCTCGTCGCCAACAAGGGTCGTGACGTCCGTCGCGGCCTGAGCCGGATTGTGGACACCGTCAACGGCGTGGTCAAGGATCTTCGTCGCGAGCGTGTAGCCCTCGATCGTCGTCTCCTTGATTGCGAGAAGTGCGCCGTCACGGGCTGGGCCGGCGGACGCGAGCGAGGAGCCCGAGAGCGGAAGGCTGATGCCGATCGTCAGCGTCTTCCCTTCCGTCGTGCTTCCACCGCATGCAGCTGCGAGAAGCGCAGCTGCTGCAAGGGCTGCGAAGCCCTTCTTGTTAAAGACCTTCATGAGGTCCTCCTTCTACTATTCCGCGCCGGATCCGACGCGGGCTCGGGGCTGATTCGGGCTATGCGATCACCACGCTGCGGCTTTCGCCATGACGTTGGTGCGGCTGCGCCCGATACAGTCGAGGAAGCACATCATGAACGAGGCGTCGCGCATGCGCAACTTTTTTTCCCACAAAACGACCGAATTCGTGCGGAAAACCCCGAATGTTTAGAAAACGCAATCAAATCTAGGCGCGTGCCTTACTCCTACGCGCGTGGCACCCCAGGCTCTGCGATCAGGAGTGCGGCGCCAGATGGGAGCGAGATTGCGTGGATGCCAGCAGGGGCGCTGATGCTCTGAAGCGCGCTCATGCTTACTCCGCCAACCGTAACCACACTGCCGCCCGCAAATTGGGCGGAGGTTGGGATCTGCGTGACAAGGGTTGCGGTAGCACCGAGCGGCGTTGCAAGGTCACCGCTCCACGGTCCAATCACCGCAGC
>CAIZYO010000024.1 GCA_903937225.1 uncultured Chloroflexota bacterium
ATGAGCGCACGAAGCCGTACTTGTACGCGTTTTCGCTCAGCCAGACGGCGGTGGGCGACGTTGCAAACGCGGCGCTCCCCCACGGCACACCCGCGCCAACGGTGGCGAGGTCAACCGACGTGCCTAGCTGATGTTCGGAGTGCCCGGGGAGTGCGCTGTACTTTCGCGCAAGTTGCAGTCCGGACTTAGCCACCCAGTAGGCAAAGGTTGCGTTCTGTGTTGCGTAGGATCGATATGCGGAGAGGATGCGCATGCGTACGTCAGCCTCACGCGCAGCCAAAAACATCGCACGGAGCGACTCTGCCGCGTCGCGCCGCAGCTGGAAGACCCCCTTCGCCGAAGAGAGTGCCTGTGGAGTGATCCAAGTCAGGTCGCGTGGCACATAGCTCGCTGGGAGTCGGTGCAACGGATCGAGCACGCTGGTCGCCCACTGATTGCGCTTGTACTCCTTGGTGATGACCGCTCCCTGCACGCCAACAATCGTCTTGGTGAAGATGACCTTCCGTTCCAAGATTGACGTGCAGCTTGGGATCTCGGGGATAACCGTGTCATCGGCGCGCGCGACCGGCGCAACACCGAACGAGGCAACCAGGGTCAATGCAGCGAGCGCGAGTGCAGTTCGCCCGGCCGCGCGACGCGGCATCTGTGCGCCTACTTCTTCTTGTTGCGGTGCGTGTGCAGCAACGACGCGACGATTGAACCCGTCAAGATGCTGATCACGACGATGAGGCTAATAAGTGGCGGCACCTTCCAGTCATGGTTAATGGCGGGAAGGATCATCTTCACGCCGATCCACATCAGCACAAAGGCGAGGCCGGTACCCAGGTAGTGGAACTTATCTTTTGCGTTTGCCAGCAGGAAGTAGAGGTTTCGCAGGCCGAGAATCGCAAACGCGTTGGATGTAAAGACAATGAACGGATCAAGGGTGATGCCGAAGATCGCTGGGATGCTATCCACCGCAAAGATGAGGTCAATGATTCCGATCACCACGATCGTCAAGAAGATTGGGGTGAACTTCTTCACACCGTTCACGGTGACGCGGAAGCGCTCTTCGTTGTAATCCTCAGTGACGTGGACGAAGCGCTTCGCGAGTTTCACCGCAGCTGGTTCCCCCTCGCCTGCATGTCCGCCTGATCGAAGCATCGCCACGCCGGTCCAGAGGAGGAAGGCGCCGAAGACCCAGATGATCCACTCAAACTGTGCAATGAGGGCGGCGCCAATCAGGATCATGATGCCGCGCAGGATCAGCGCAATCAGGATTCCCCACATCAGTGCCATCTGCTGGAGCTTTGGGGGAGTCTTCAGCGCAGAGAAAATGATGGTGAAGACAAAGATGTTGTCCACCGAGAGCGACTTCTCCACCAAGTACCCGACGAAGTACTCCGTGGTCTTGGTGCCGTCGTTCCAGTAGAACTGCATGCCAATACCGAAGAGGATGGCGAGGACGATCCATACGAGCGTCCAGGCGGCCGCCTCCTTGACTGGGACGACGTGGGTCCCGTGTCGGCGGAGGAGCCCAAAGTCGATGGCGAGCGCGCCGATCAAGAAGATGCTGAAGCCGAGTCCGAGCGGGGTAAAGAGTTCGTTCTCGCCCACAGGTCCTCCTCAACTCAACGGCGACATAGATGCCGTCTCTTGATGGTAGCGGAGGGGGCGTACGGGGGCTGGCGGGGGTCTGGAGCCGATGGTGAGGATTGAACTCACGACCTGCTGTTTACGAAACAGCTGCTCTACCACTGAGCTACATCGGCGCTGGAGGGGGATTGTAGCGGAGCGCGCCATCGGCTGGAGAGCCTCGGCCCACCGTGAGAGCCTACGCTTGAGAGAGGGTGGCTCCCGATGCTATCGTGTTGCTACCGCACACTTATGCAATTCAGCGAAGAGGAGTCCACAGTGAGCAAGCGCGCAGCATCTCTCCTTCTTGCAGTCTTTCTCATTGCTGCATGTGGCTCTGGTAGCGATAGCGCTGCGAGCCTGGATCAGCAGTACATCGACATGATGGTCCCGCACCATGAATCCGCAGTCGCAATGGCTGAGCTTGCAACGGAGCGATCTCAGCGGTCTGAACTCCAAGAGTATTCGGCGGCGGTCATTGCCGCGCAGAGCACCGAGATCGCGCAACTACGATCCTGGCGCATGGAGTGGTTCGGCAGCGAGGAGACACCACCAATGAGCGCAATGCCAATGCTGCAGGGCATGTCAATGGATATGCCAGGTCATGATATGCACGGTGCCACGATGGACATGGAGCAGGACATTCGCGACCTTGAGAACGCGAGTGACTTTGATCGTGAGTTTCTGGAAGCCATGATCGTGCATCACGAGATGGCAGTTGAAGCTTCAGAGATCGTTGTTGCCGGTGAGGTGCGCGCGGAGATCAAGGCCCTTGCAGAGGACGTGATCGCAGACCAGCGCGCCGAGATTCAGCAGATGGAGGCATGGCTCGCGAGCTGGTAGCGCCTTGGGCGCTTCGTGTCGTTACGAAGCCCGTTCCGGTCACGCTCTTACTTGGCTAGGTGCATCCCAGTAGCCGCCCGTCGTGGGGTCAGCCCCTGCTATGGCTCAGTCGGCGCTCCCGTTGCAGTGAGATCTGTGTACACCCCAGCGCCAATCAGGTCGGTGAAGCCGAGCTCCTTGGTTGACGGTGGCTCGGAAATGCACGAGCCTTGGCGCACGGTCGCCACTCGGCGGGCCAGAGCGTGGAGGAGTACATCCATATGAAGATCGTCTCGCCAATTCTCGTTGCGCTATTCGCGCTCAGCGCTGTCCTTGTTTCGGCGTGCTCTGGTGGTACGGCAACGATTGTGACCTTCACGCACGGTGCTGTGACGCCAACCACCATCGTTCTGGGCACTGACGGCGGCGCGGTCGGTGCCGTGCGAACCTTCCACGCCGAGGCGGCAGCAGATGACGGCACCTCCGGGACGTTCGACGCAACGATGGTGACAACTTCTGTTGATGAGGCGGCCGGACTTGAGAGGCGCCTCACCACGATCGTCTTTTCCGTCAACGACGGCGCCGACCAGCTGATCCTTTCAGGGAGCGCTGTCTACCCAGCAGCTGGCTCAACTATCAAGACTGCCGCTACGGTCATTCGCCCAATCATCGGCGGTTCAGGCCGCTGGTCTGGCGCTCGCGGCTGGGCTGAATCAACACACGAAGTAGACGGGAGTTGGACGCACGCGTTCCACCTAGAACCCTAAGTCGTAACGAGTAGCGAGTTAGGGCTGGGTGGTCGTTTCGGCGCCCGCAGCAGCGAGATCTACGTACGCGCCAGCGTCGATCACGTCGGTGAAGCCGAGCCCCTTCATGATCGCCACGGCCTGCCCGGAGCGGTTGCCGCTGCGGCAGTAGACAAGGTACGCAGCGTTGCGGTCGTAGCCGCCGATCTTCGCTTGGAACTCGCCCGCGTTGAAGTCGAGCACCGTGGCGCCAACGATCGCACCCTCCGCCACTTCGTCTGGTCCGCGCACATCAATCACCACGCGGGAGTCAAGCACCTTAACCGCTTCAGTCGCGCTTACCGTACGCACGCCAACCCCCTCAGTGGTTCCTGAGCTGCAGCCCAGCAGTGAGACCAAAAGCACGCCGATTGCCAAGAGATTCTGCCGTCCTCTCCAGCCGTTCATTACAACCCCCTCACTCTCCTGCTGCAGCGACGATTTCATCGTGCAGCGACCAGACATCAATCGCATCCAAGTCTACGCTTCTGATTCCGTTCGCGGCGAGTGCACCAGCGATCTGCGCTCGGTGCTCCGTGGCGTGATGAATGGCCTGATTCACGAGCACCCAGCGGGGGAAGGCCATCGCCTCACCGTTGAACGATGTCCAGCGGAGGATCTCTTCGCCATCTAGCCCCGCCGCCTCACGGAGCTTGGCGTCAGCAGTGGCGAGTGCGGCGCGAAGCTCACTGATCCCTACTGCGTCTGTTGGCGCTTCTCGTTTCGGCGCGCGAGGCTCACCATGAAGTCGTTGCGCGTAGTTCTCCGCCGCTGTCACAAGATGATGGGCGATCGCGCCAACGCCCCACTCACTCCCAGGCGCGGTGTGACTGAGCGCGGGGCTAGGAAGATCTTCGAGCTGTTTGAAGAGCGCCGCGTTTGCCCAGGCCATGTGTGCAAGGAGATGGTCAAGCGTTGCGTGTTGGATGCCCATGTGAGCAATCCTAACAAATGCATGCCGAGTTCAGTGACAAGCATGAGCGAAGTGGAGAAGAGGATGGCGTTGCTAATGGCGCAACCGTGGTGCAACTTTTGGCAAAGAGACACCTTCCGCGCTAACGTCTAGGCATGGCAACACCGCGACGCATGTGGATCGACACGGACACCGCATCGGACGACGCCGTGGCAATGGTGATGGCGTTCAAGAACCCCACCGTGGAGGTGGTCGGAGTTTCCGTGGTGGCAGGGAATGTTCCGCTTGATCAGGCAACTCAGATTGCGCTCTACACAGCGGAAATCTGCGGCGCAAAGGTGCCGATCCACGCGGGCGCGAACCGAGCGCTCGTGCGAACGTTCGTCACGGCGCAAAACGTGCATGGGAGTGACGGGATGGGCGACATTGGCCTCCCACTGCACGGCCGAACTCCAACATCCACGAACGGCGTGCAAGAGATGATCGAAGCGTTCCGTGCCGCTCCGGGCACCATGGATCTCGTCACGCTCGGGCCACTGACGAACGTGGCGCTCGCGGTGCGCGCCGAACCGAAATTCGCCTCGTGGGTGCGTCGCTGCGTGATGATGGGCGGCACCGGCGTCCTTCCAGGCAACGTGACGCCACTCGCCGAGTTCAACTTCTGGGTCGACCCCGAAGCGGCACACATCGTCTTTGAATCAGGGATGCCGCTCGAGATGGTCGGCTGGGATGTCTCCGTTGCAGATGCCGTGATTCCTGACGAACTCGCCGCAGAGATTCGCGCCCTCGGCGCGCTCGGCGAATACTGCGTGGACCCTCAGCGCGTCCTGCGAGAGTTCTGCCGCACGGAGACAAAACTCAATGGCTTTGATCTCCCTGATCCGATTGCAATGGCGGTTGCAATTGAGCCAGACATGGTGACGCGAGAGGCACAGCTGCGCGTGGAGATCTCACTCGGGACTGGGCATGAACGAGGCCAGACGATTGTGGATCACCTTGGCGGAACGAAGCGCGAACCGAACTGCCGTGTGGTGTATCGCGTTGACCACCAACGTTTTGTGAAGATGTTGAAGGACGCCTGCGTCGCGTAAGGAGATTCGCGGAGCGTTCGTAGCGCGCGCTAGATCCTTCTGATCAACGCATCAACAAAGCCAGCGATTCCATAGCGCTGTCCCTGCGCGGGTACCTTCCACCGGTAGAGCGCAGCGCCGAGCGAGAAAAGCCCGTACATGATGAGTACGCCGAGTGCGCGGACGAAAACATCGTGGATGTCAATCCTGTATGGCGGAATTGGGCTCACGACAATGTTGGTGAACGCCTGACTCAGCTCAAGTCCAACTCCCATGATCAAGATGACCGCGATGTTGGCGCGACGTGCGTCTCCAAAGAGCGCAATCAGTGCGAGGAAGTATGCGCTTGCGCCGATCGCTACTTGTACTGGGAGCCAATTGGTGGTGAGGAGGTTTGGATCAAACTGAAGTCCTGGGATCAGTCGAACAACGTCTGAGCCGATTGGCGCGCGCGACCAGTCCGAGTTTGGAAAGCCGAATGGCGCCCAAATGTAGGCAACAAGAACGGCGAAGGCGACGGTCGCGGATTGGGTGTACCAGTTCTTGAGTACGCGCTGTTGACCCTGCACGTAGGCAATGGCCACGAGCGCCCAAACTCCTCCTAGGATCCCCGTAAAGTCCACACCTGTCGTGTTGAACATGGTGAGATTCTATCCGCGTGTGAGGGGTCTTGCGGGAGCGTAGGATGTGCTCGTGATCACACCCCCTCTGACCCTGAGCTCGTGAGCGGCCCTCGCTTTGGGCGTGGCCCGCTCGCCGCTGACGAAGAGCTCGGAGGGCCGTCGCGTCCGGTAGGGGCGGCACTCCCACTCTTACGTCGGGCAGCCCGATTCTTCCTCCCGTATCAGGGACGACTCGTGTTCATCGCAACCCTCATTCTTGCGTCAAGTGTGATCGGTCTCGCCAATCCGTATCTGCTGAAGTTGATGATCGATGATGCGTTTCCGAAGGGAGACATAGGACTCCTCGGCCTCTACGCCGCGTTGATGGTGATCGTGCCGATCATCAATGGCGGGATCGGCCTTGCGCAATCCTGGATGACCGCATCGGTTGGCCAGTTTGTGATGCGGGACCTACGCAACCTACTCTTCACACACGTGCAGTCAATGCCGATTCGATTCTTTTCCGAGACTCGCACTGGAGAGATTCAGAGTCGCCTCACCAACGATGTCTCAGGTGTGCAATCGGTTGTCTCTGATGCGGCGGCGAACCTTGCGTCGAGTGTTGCAATCGTCCTCTCCACGCTGGTGGCGATGGCGCTGATTGATTGGCGTCTGACGGCGGTGAGCCTCTGCGTTGCGCCGCTTTTCCTTTATTTCAGTTCTCGCGCATCGGCGGCGCGCCGCAAGGCGAGTGGCGAAGTGCAGGGTGCTCTCGCCGACCTCACCTCCATCGCTGAGGAGCACCTCTCTGTTGGCGGCGCACTCCTCGCGAAGTCCTTCGGCCGCGCGGAGGCGGGTGCCGAGCGTTTTACCGCTCGCTCTGGTGACCTTGCCGTACTGCAACTCCGCCAGGCGCTGACGGGTCGCTGGGTCGGCGTGGTGGTCCAGGTGGTGTTCAGCGGAATCCCTGCGCTCGTCTACTTCGTTGCCGGCGCGCTCGTCGCCACCGGCGCGTCAGATGCCCCAACCATTGGCGACATCGTTGCCTTCACGACCCTTCAAAGCCGCCTCTTCTTCCCGCTGGCGTCACTCCTTGGGCTACAGGTTGAAATTGGCGGGAGCCTCGCACTCTTTGAGCGAATCTTCGCCTACCTTGATCTGACTCCCGAAATCAAGGATGCACCTGACGCGATCACCCTGCACCGGTCGAGCGTACGCGGCGGCGTTGAGCTTCGCGGTGTGGCATTTAGCTATCCGCGTCCACCAGACGGGCCTGCAACGGCGCGTAACGATCAGTTTGCGCTGCACGAGATCTCGTTCCGCGCGGAACCGGGGAGTCTGACGGCACTGGTGGGACCCTCTGGCTCTGGGAAGAGCAGCATCTTGAATCTGATCCCACGTTTCTGGGACGTCACCGGGGGAGCGGTTCTCATTGACGGTCACGATGTGCGCAACATCACGCTTCGTTCGCTCGGTGATGTCATTGGCGTCGTGACGCAGGAGACACACCTACTCCATGCAACGATTCGCGAGAACCTGACCTATGCGAAGTCGGATGCAACTGACAAAGAGCTCTGGAGCGCGATTGAAGGCGCATCACTTGCGGAACGCGTGCGCGAACTTCCACTCGGACTTGACACGGTTGTAGGAGAGCGCGGATACAAGCTATCCGGCGGAGAGCGGCAGCGCCTCGCCATTGCGCGCGTACTTCTAAAGGACCCGCCGATTCTCTTGCTTGACGAAGCAACCTCGGCGCTCGACTCTGTATCCGAGCGACACGTGCAGGAGGCGCTTGAGCGCGCGATGCGTGGGCGGACCACCATTGCGGTTGCGCACCGGTTAAGCACCGTGGCATCCGCAGATCAGATCCTCGTGCTTGATCACGGCCGCATCGTTGAGCGCGGCCGGCACGCAGAGTTGCGACGCGCAGGCGGTCTGTATGGAGCGCTCGCGGAGATGCAGTTCGGCTTGGTGGAGTCAGGAACGCCGTAGCCAGCGAAGGCCCCAGATCTAGCGAGCCCCCCGCAATCGTGGGGCGCGCTCAGGTTGACGCAGCCCAGCTTCCGCGCCAGAGTCTCAGGGTCTGGTCAGCAGGGAGGGTGGATGACCGAGCCAACGATCGCGCTGAGCCACGCCGGCTTAACGAACGACGCCGCCCTGCGCTTCATCCGTGAATGGGCCAATCATGTTGGCGCTGCGCAGGTGCAGGTCATTGATGCAGGAGATGACGCGCGCCTGATGCGCGAAGCTCTGGAGGCTGGCGAAGTGCTCCCAGTGAGTGGCGACCGCATCTACGCACGTTCGCATCCAAAAGACACGGCGCGCACCGAAGAGCGAACCTTTGTGGCCACGGCAGACCCTCGCGATCGTGGCGTCTATAACAACTGGCAACCGAGCAGTGAGCTTGTGCCGCGCGTGCGTGAGCTGATGCACGCCGCCGCCGCTGGGAAGACGCTCTATGCAATCCCATACGTCATGGCTCCAGAGGGCTCCCCCCTCACGCCGTGGGCGGCCGGACTTGAGCTCACCGATAGTCGCGTGGTTGCGCTACACATGATTCGCATGACCCGTGTCGGCGTCCATCACCTGAATGGATTAGTGGATCAGTCTCACTTTGTGCGTGGCGTACACATCACTGGTCCACTCGACAACTTGAAGCAGGGGACACCAGAAGATGCGCGTCACTTTGTCACCGTGGCAGACGAGCGACTCATTCTCCACTTCGGATCATCGTACGGCGGCAACGCGCTGCTCGCAAAGATCGCTCATGGGTTGCGACAGGGTTCGTATGACGGATGGAAGAGCGGTCGCTTTCTTGCTGAGCAGTTCATGTTGATCAGCATCCACGACCGCGAGGCCGGGACCACAAAGTACATCTGCGGCGGATTCCCGAGCGCATCAGGGAAGACGAATCTCGCCATGATGGTGCCGCCCGCGGGCCTTGAGGGTCGTTACGACGTGCGCTTCTTTGGCGACGACGTCATCTGGCTCTACGTGGACGAGGCGACGGGGAAGCTGATGGCCTTCAACGCCGAAGCGGGAGTCTTTGGAGTGGCGCGCAACTCCAATCCCACAACGAACCCAAACGCGATCGCTGCGATCGGTGCAGGCACGGGAACGCTCTTCACCAACGTCGCCTACAACGAGCTCACTCACGATGTCTGGTGGGAGGGACTCACGCCAGAGCCGCCAGCAGACCTCGCCGGGTGGCG
>CAIZYO010000025.1 GCA_903937225.1 uncultured Chloroflexota bacterium
CAGTGATCAGCCACGCCTGGGCGATGGATTGCATCCATGTGCCAGCGAGCGAGATGAGTTGGCCACCCCAGAAGAGTCGGTAGTTGCGATGTCGAAATGGCCCACGCCATCGAGTGGCTGCGATCACGTTCGTCGACGCGCTCGCCCCTTCGCGCTGCGCGTTCCTTCGGTACGTCGCAGTGCCGCCACCGCCGCAACAACTGGGAGGGCGAAGATCGCGCCAGGGATTCCCGCCACCAAACCACCTGCCGTACCAGCAATGAAGACCGATGCGCCGGAGAGTCGAAGTACCCCGTTGAGAAGTTTCGGTGCGAGTTGTGTTGCAACAAGGAGCCAGCTGACCACAATGACGATCACGCCAACCAGAGTCTGGTCACCAGCGCTCAGCAGTGCGAGGAGGAGTGGCGGAACCACGGCCGCGCCCTGGCCAATCGTTGGGATCGCCATGACGAGACCGCCGAGTGTTCCAGCCAACACCGCATCGGCGCCAGCGAGCGAGGCCCCGAGTCCGGCGGTGAGACCGAAAGTGAGTCCGAGGAGAAGGTGGCGACCAATGAAGCGCGCAAGGATTGACTCGAGCACTTGTCGTGATCGATGGATTGATTCGCCACTGGAGCGTGGCAGGAAGATGTTCAGCACGCTGATGTAGTCAGGGTTTGCCGAGAGGATCACGCCGAGTCCAATCGCAAGGATGACCGGCCCGAGTGCCGCCACGGCACCCGCGGCGATATTCGCAATGTTCGCCTGCACCTCAGCCGCCGCACTGCGGATAAGGGTGAGGGCCTCTGTTGCAATGGGGACGAGATCAATCTGGATTCCAATCGAACGGAGGAGTTCACTTGGACGGGCGATCAGTTGTCCGATCTCCGCACTCGTCGGCGGCGCTGCTGATACGACCACGCTGAGCGAAGTTGCCAGCGCGAAGACGAGCTCCGCGATGATCACGAGCACAGGGATTGCACCGAGCACCCAGACCAGGATCACGGCGCGACGTCGAGCCATCCCGCGACGCGCCAGCGCGTCGATCGGTGCGTCCGCAAGCGTTGCAAGGAGCCAGCCTGCGATCAGGGCGGCGATCAGGGCGCTCTGCGCACTCACGAGCGCGGCGATCTGCGCCAGTCCTGCACCAATAAGGAGCACTGCGGCACTCGCGAGCGCCGCCCACGCGAGCGCCTGGACGATCGGTGGCCATGCGCGCGGACTGCCGAGTGGCGGAAGGTTCATTGGATCAGGCTAGCGCACTCCGGACCACATCTAGAGGGAGTGCGATCGCTTCGGCGCTGTTCACGCCAACCATGCTCTCCGCCGCGATCATCGCATCCAAAATCGCCTCTTCCGTGGCGTCCGCCGTTGCCTCAAAGAGTGGTGAGATGTGCGCGTTGATCAGCATCTCTACGCTCTGGTGAAAGGGTGCGACCGGCTCCAGATCTTCTGGAGGCAGGTTCGCGTTCGCCGTTGAGAAGCTCAGGACCAGATCACCCGATGAGTGTTCGCCCACACCACCAACACGCGCGATCCCCATCACGGCGCGCTGCGCGAGGCGATCAAGCTGCATCGGAAGTAGTGGTGCGTCCGTGGCCACGATCACGATGATGGAGCCTGCGCCGCCGCGCGGGTCGTCAGGTGCCGCGGTTGGCGGCGTCTCTGTTGGCACGACTGGTGGCGCGACCTTCCACGGGAGTGAGTACTTGGCGGTGTCGAGCACGCCCCCTTCGGCGCCGAGTACGCGTCCAGCAATCGTGAGTCGATGGCGACGACCATGGTTCGCCTGCACGAACACACCAACAGTGTAGCCGCCGAGTTCTGCAGGAAGGGTGCGGCTTGATGTGCCGTTGCCACCCTTGAATCCGTGACAGATCATCCCCGTGCCACCGCCCTGGTTGCCACGCGGCACTGGTGCTCCGACAGGGAGTGCGGCGGCGGCATCGAGTGCGGCGCGTGCATGTTTCGCCGTCACATGGAATCCGTTCACGTCGTTCAGAACGCCATCCCATGTCTCTCCAACTACAGGGAGGCTCCACGGCGGCGTCCCTGGAACGTTGTCCAGCGACCAGCGAATCATCTCGTCGTGCACCACGCCAACCGAGTGCGTATTGGTGATGCAGATCGGTGTTGTCAGAAACCCTGATTCACGAATCCACTCAAGGCCCGTCATCTCCCCGTTCCCATTCAGTCGATGTGTTCCAGCGAAGAGCGGATGCCCCATTGACTCCAGTGCCTGCGGCAGGATTGCGGTTACGCCCGTTCGAATTGGCCCGCTTCCGCGCAGCAGCTCACCATCGCCCGCAATCAGCGTCTCTGTAGCAACGCGCACGCCGCTGACATCGCTGATCGCGTTGCGCGGACCGTGCGGAAAGCGACCGATCGTGATGCCAAGGTCTGCGGCTCGTTCGCTTCGTGGCATGGCGCTCTCCTTATCGCTGCGCGCGTTCGGCGGCGTACAGCGTGATTGCCGCAGCAACGCCAAGGTTAAGGCTCTCGGCGCGACCTAGCATTGGAATGCTCACCGCCACCCGACACGCCGCACGTAGCGCTGGTGACAGTCCTTCCGCTTCAGTGCCAACGACAATCATTGCGGGGGCGCGGTACGCCACCGCGGCATAGTCCGACGGAGCATCGCCCGCCGTTGCCACGCTCTCGCCGGGCCAGCGCGCGAGAAGTTCACGCGCCTCTGCGTCGCTCACGCGAAAGATTGGAACCGCAAAGATTGAACCCATCGTGGCGCGAACGCACTCCACGCTATACGGATCGCACGTTTCGCCAACCAAGATGACGCCGCCCGCCGCCACCGCGTCGGCGCTTCGGATGCAGCTCCCAAGGTTTCCTGGGTCACGTGGGCCTTCGAGCATCAGCCATCGTGTCGCGGCCGACGGATCAATCTGCTGGACCCCTTGCGTCTCGGCCGCAGGCTCAGCGAATACACCAAGAAGTGGCTGTGGGTTCTCGCGACCAGTCACCTTTGAGAGGACGTCATGTGAAACGTGGATCACACGCTCCGCGGTGAGTTTGGTCCCTGCACCATCTGGCCCAACGAGCAGGATGCTGGCGCGCCACCCGGCGCGAGCCGCCTCTGCGAGTGTCCGCTCCCCTTCCGCAATGAAGCGACGCTGCTCCTTGCGCCCCTTCGGCGTGCGAAGTTCTCGCAACTCCTTGACCAAGGGGTTGCTGACGCTCTCAATGCGTTCGTTGCCGCCGCTGGGCTGCATATTCATGTGCACACCATACCCGCAGGCTCGGATGCGCCATAAGATGAGTCCACTCAATGAAGATCAGCATCATCGGCGCAGGGAGTACCTACACCCCAGAGTTGATCGAGGGGATCGGCGAAGGGCGACTCGGTGCCCCACTGGACGAACTTGTACTCATGGACACCGACCAAGCCAGGCTGAACACCGTTGGTGGTCTGACCCGCAGGATGCTTGAACGCGCGGGCTGGGGTGGTCGCCTCCAGCTCACCACCCGTCGGGAAGAGGCGCTGGACGGCGCCGAAGCGTGCATCGTGCAGTACCGGATCGGTGGCACAGCGGCTCGTGCACTCGACGAATCAATACCACTTGCGCACGGCGTGATCGGCCAAGAGACGGTTGGACCAGGCGGTTGGGCGAAGGCGCTGCGCACCATCCCACCCACCCTTGAGATCGCCGAGGAGCTTGCGCTGCGCAGCCCGAACGCATGGCTGATCGACTTTGCGAATCCTGTGTCGATCGTGACGCAGGCGCTCCTGGATGAAGGACACCGCGCCGTTGGCCTCTGCAACGTGGCGGTGAACATCCAGCAGCGCGCCGCGGCCCACTTCAACGTGCCGCTCAATGATGTGGAGGTGGAGTCTGTTGGCCTGAATCACGCGTCGTGGTTTCGGGAGATCACGGTTTCCGGCGCACCGCAGATGGAGCGGCTGGTGCGGAGCAGCCCCGCACTTCTTGCGGAGTGGGGTGCATGCAGTGAGGTGGACGTCGCGCGCGAAGGCTGCATCCCAAGCTACTACCTGCGCTATTACCAAGAGCACGCCACCGTGTTGGAGGAGCAGCGCCGCGAAGGGACACGCGCGCCGAAGGTTGCGCGTATTGAAGCCGAACTCCTGCAGATGTTTGACGATCAATCACTCACGCAAAAGCCTGCGCTGCTTACAGAACGTGGTGGCGCCAACTACTCAACGGCCGCACTTGATCTGATTGCCGCGCTAACTGGCGCGCGGCCAGCGCGGTTGGTTGTAGATGTGCAGAATCGTGGTGCAATCCCTGACCTTGCAGACTCCTTGGTGGTAGAGGTCCTGTGTGACGTGGACAAGAACGGTGCTCGGCCGCGTGCCGTTGCCCCACTCGGTCCAACGCGGGAGCCCCTAGTCCGTGCACTCGGCGAATTCACACAGCAAACGGCGAGTGCTGCGCGAGCGCGAGATCTGCTGGCCGCAATCGACGCACTCGCACTCAATCCCTTGGTTGTGAATCGGACATTGGCGGAGGAGATCGGCTCATCGCTGTTCCACGCGCACGAGTTAAGCAAAAGCGGGTATCGTTGACCGGAAGACGTTGCGCCGATTTCAGGCGCTTCGCAAGAACCAAACACTTGGAGGGAACATGTCAAGTCTTTTTCGAATCGCCGTCGTCGCTGCGATGCTCCTTACGGCCACTGGGTGTGCGAGTGAGGCTGCGTCTCCATCAGCTAGTGCCCAGGTGATCGGCCCGATCATCCTTGATTCGACCCAGACGAGTGCCACGGTTCCGGTCGGTCGGACCGTGGTATTCAACGTCGAGGATCCAGGAGCATGGACATTGGCTGCGGAGCCTGCGGAGCTTGTAGCGCTCTCCGCAGGTGGGGAGCAGGGTGGTGCCGTGCTCAACCCTGGGGCTGAAGCCTTGAAGCCAGGGGTCGTGGAGGTCACGCTTACGAATTCCGCCGCGGGCGAGACCCTGGTCTTCCAGCTCACGATCACCGAGTAGCCCTCGATCACCCTCGCTGCGGGCTGCCCGCGGGAGAAATTCGGAACGGGGGCGTATCCCCGCCGCAGCGGTCCTATCCTCGCCTGAAGTCTCGGGCTGTCCGGGACATGGATTCATGGGGAGGTCGAATGACTACCGGCGAATCGCCAGTTGCGCATCGCTCGCGCGCGCGGCGGCTGATCACTACCGTACTCAGCCTTGCTCTCGGCACCGCAATTGTCCTGACTGGTTCAGGCGCACAGTCCGCGGTGGCCGGCACAGCAACTCCAGCCAGCGAAAGCGCCACGGTCAAGGACCGCAGCGGCTCTGGCGCACGCAGCCGCGCATTCTGGCCATATCGATTCACCGTCACTGGCTCGCTTGACGCGCTTGGAGTCGCCATTTCATCTGTTGGCGGTTCAATTGGATCCACGGACGGCACTGAAACCTCCGTGCGGATCACGTACAAGTCCGAGGCAGAGCTCACAAGTATTCGCGCCGCATTTGCCGCTAGAGGGCTCACGTTGAACAGGGTTCGGCGATACACGATTGATGCCGTGCGTCCACAGCCCGATGGCTCTCGCGAAGAGGGGTGGGGGTACCAGTGGAGCCTATTTGGGCCACGAATGCGCTCGATGTACAACGTTCCCTACGGCATTGACATGATGAACTCGTGGAAGCTCGCGAAGGGGGGCGGAAGTGTTGTTGCCGTCCTCGATACTGGAATTCTCGCTGGACACCCTGACCTTGCTCGTGCCCGAATTGCACCGGGGTACGACTTTGTCTGCTACGGAGAGCTTGAAGATTGCAACGATAATGACCTCACACTGGGAAACGACACCGATCCCTCGGACCCGGGTGATTGGTGCCCTGACGATGGTGAGCTCGCTGCGTCTTCGTGGCACGGCACCCACGTTGCCGGAACGATTGCTGCGCAGTTGAACAGGGTTGGAATTGCAGGAATCGCACCGGACACAACGATTCTTCCCGTCCGAGTGCTCGGGCAGTGTGGCGGTTCTGACGCCGATATCAACGCGGCAATCCGTTGGGCCGCTGGGCTTCCCGTTCCCGCGGGTGCAAACGGGGAGAGTGTTCCAACAAATGCATTCCCCGCAGATGTCATCAATCTTTCCCTAGGAGGGTGGGGTGAGTGCGACGCAAACACGTCAGCCGCGATCCGAGCCGCACGAGCAGCAGGATCGGTAGTCGTGGTCTCCGCAGGCAACTCAAGTGATGATTCACGAAACTATTCTCCAGCCAGCTGCCGTGAAGCCTTCACCGTTTCTGCCACAGGACCTGAAGGTTTCCCAGCTTCTTATACAAATGTTGGTGCAGGTGTTGATATTGCAGCACCGGGCGGCGACTCCTTCTATGCCCCCGATGATTCCGACGAATCAGGGCTCGCGGTATACCCGGGGTGCCCGTTCGGCGAGGCTCGACTTGGCTGGGATTATGGGCACCCGAGCTGGACTGACGTGGCGAGCCCTTGGTGCCGCGTATGGACCGACTATGTCGTTGACGGTGGAATCGTTTCCACCATTGGATTTGCCACGCTTGACTTCGATGGGACCTACGCGTGGGAGCTTTACGAGGGAACAAGCATGGCGGCACCACATGTGTCGGCCGTGGCTGCCCTGATCGCGGGGAAGTACCCCTCAATGACCCCAGCAAAAATCGAGGCGGCACTCATGCAGGGTGCGCGTCCGCACCCAGGTCGTGCCTCGTCCGGTTATGACGATATGGGGGCAAGTGCATTCTTTGAGGATTACGTTTTGGGGTACGCGGACGTGTATGAAGACTTCGGATTTCCAGACAAAGATGACGGCGACGTCGCATGGACTGAGTTCTTTGAGGACATCTATTACGGTCAGGGTGCCGGCTTCACAGCAGCTGCGTTCGGCTGTTCAACGACGAGTGCCGTTGGCGTGATGGGGCATGAAATTTACGGCGCAGACCCATGCGCAACCGACTGGGATGGGATGACGTATTGGCAGGTCATGGGTTGGGCAAATAGCAATACCTATGACGGAGCGCTTGGGAACCTTCCAATCTTCAACCCGTACTCGGTAGGTGCAGGAAACGACTGCATTGAACTCGGGTGCGGGACGGGCGTGCTAAGTGCATCGGGCGCACTAGCACGCGCTCGAATCCTCTCTCGAATTCGATAGGTTCCTAACCTGTTCCGCTCGTAGTGGAAATCCGCGAGGCGCTGGGTGGCCAGCGCCTCGCGGCTCTTCTTTGGCAGTCAAGGACGAGAAACGTAAGGCCGTGGAGTTAGCGGCGCGTTGTCGTTGACACGCTCGGAGATGCCTCTCCAGGCCCTGTTGGGACTCTGTACGCGCGCAAGGTCACGCGATATCGCGTGTTTGGCGCCAGCCCCTCAACAAGGCACTCTTCTTCTGCGGCTGTGGTGATGCATGATCGACTGCCGCCAGTACCACCACGCACGGTAGCGATCCAGCCGGTGACGGCCGACAGGGAGGCGTTGTCCCATTGGATGAGGAGCGAGCGTCGTCGTGGCGTAACGGTTGGTGTCGAGGGTGCAGATGGCGCGGGGAGAGCGAGAGCAACAAGGCAGAGTTGACCATTGGACCCTGGTGCACCGCGCACGCGCATTGCCGCATACGCATCCACGCGCGCGGAGGATGCAAGGAGATCTGGCTGAACCGGTAGTCCGCCGCCGATCGGCTGAAGGGTTCTTCGGGCTGGATCCCAACGCGCAATATGCTCAATCGCCTCACCGCCTGACTCAGTAAAGGTTCCACCCACGAGCACTCCGCCCCCTTGGGTCGCGGCGAGCGCCGAGATCCAGGTGCTCTTTCTTGGCAGTGAGACACCTGCACCGAGCCGCTCCCACCCGTACCCACTCAGCGCGCTCTCGCGAAGAAGCGGAGATCCGTACCAGGAAACTCCTGTTCCAAGAATGAGATTCCCGTCTCTTTCAACGGCAAGTGTGCGCGGGGCATCTCCAAGAAGTGATGAGGTTGCGAGGGTGCGCCACGTGCGGAGATCTGGATTCCAGCGCGCGACAAGTGTTTCTACTCCACCCATTGAAAGATAGCCGGAGACACTAACGGCCCCTGATTCGGAGATTGCAATCGCTTCAACCTCACCTGAAACCTGCGTGGGAATCGCCCCGTTGATTGCACTCCACCCATCGGTTGGGTGCCACACTGCAATACGTGGCGATCCCACCCCTCCCGCGCGAGAGAAATCACCTGCAACCGCGAGCGCACCAGAGAACTCGTCCACATCGATTGCGCGCACGCGAGTGGCTCCCCCGCGAATTCCGCCTCCCAGGGGGGACCACTTTCCCGTCTGTAGATTGAGCTGTGCGACCCCGCTTACCGCTGTGCGCCTACCTCCACTGATCACCGCACGAAAATCACCAGAGACATAGAGGCGCTTTCGAACCGCGTCCAGAGCGATTCCCGTCAGATCAGCAACTGAGCCGTCAGAGCGAACAAACGAACCAAATGGCGACCAGGTGCCTTTCGCAGGTCGCCAGATCGCTGACCCGCGGACTCGAACATCACCCGCGCGCATGAGTCCGCGACCCACAACAACCAGATCGCCTGCCGGAAGCTCTTCCGCGCCTGTCAAAACACCTGACCAAGAACCGCTACTGATGCTGACCCAACGAAGGCCCGCTGGATCGGAGCGTGGATCCCCGCAGATGGTTTGGTTGCTGCCTTCAGCAATCGGAAACGGTTCTGGGTTAGCGCGGATCGCTGCATGAAGCCCCGCACCGAGCGCACCAGCAACTGCTTGCGCTGGGGCGGGTGCCGGCACATCGAGAAGGTCGATGAGTTCGATCGCAAGTTCATCGGCATAGTTGCCCGGAGTTCCCATGCCATTTGCCGTAACTGCCAGAGTGACACCGAGCTCCGGAACCCTGCGCAGCGTCGTGCTCACGCCGCTATATCCGCCTGTGTGTCCATATGTTCGCAACGCGCCAAGCCAGCTTCTATCCATCATCGTCCCGATCGTGTACGACCAGGGGAGGCCAGTCAGATTGGCAATTCCATTTATTCTTTGCGTCTGTGCCCCTTGAAGAAGTCTGTCTCCGTACAGAAGTTCGCCAAAACGCGCAAGATCTCGAGGCGTTGAAAACAAGTCCCCTGCGCCACGCAAGACCGCTGCGACAGATTTTGTGGGGCCCCAACCCCTCTGCCCAAATGGACGCATTCGCCCGCTCGACCAGATGTGCGTTCGCGACGCTCCGCTCACTGGACCAAACTGGGTTTCATTCAACTGCAGTGGACTGAGAAGAAGTTCCTGCATTAGCGCTTGCCAATTGAGTCCGGTTGCGACTTCAGATGCAAGCGTAACGAGGGTGAAACTTGAATTGGAGTATTCAAAATCTCCGATTTCGCCGCGTGGGAGTAGTCCGCGCACCGCGGTCCTTGGTCCTACTTTTCCGTTGGGATGGGCAATCAACCAGTCCATTCTTGAGTACTTGTCAGTTAGCCAATCACTCATGCCACCCTCATGACGAAGAAGATCTTCAATGGTTGCCTCTGGACGCACGTCCGCGTAAGGAACAAGTTGGGCAACGCGCGTATTGAGCGGCATCACACCGCAGGCGTCAAGAAGTAGCGCGAGTGCCGCAGTGAACGGCTTGCTAACGCTCGCGAGGGCAAACGGAGTTCCCGCGGTTACTCGCCGTCCAGATGCAGCATCGGCCACTCCACTAACCGCAGTTATTTCTCGCCCATCGTCCCATCGAATTGCGACCGAAAGTCCAGGAAAGCGCGTCCGTCGGTTCTCGTGCCACGTCGCAACCCTTCGCTTGACAGCCTCTGCAAGTTCCGGGGAAACGACTCGAGGCGGATTGGATGGCAGTGGGCGGGCAGCGCACGCCGCGATCGATCGGTTAACGGCCTGAACGTGGGTGACTCCACTCGGACCAGACGCCAGCGCAGCCGTGGTCGTGAGCATGGCCAGGGCGATCGCGAGTATGCGGCTCATTCACTCATCATGAGGGAGAGGGGACAGTGGCGCAGGCTGCGGCTACCCTATCCCGAGCGCTCCTGCGCAGGGGGCGAAGTATGGAGGCGCCATGGAGAGCGGAGTAACCGTTGCAGGAATTGTCGTGGCATGGGTGGCGACTTTCATCAGCGGGTTTATCTGGTTCGGACCAAAGACCTTCTTCCCAACTTGGTGGAGGCTGATGGGTCGCACCGAGAACGACGTCCCTGGGGGCGGGGGGAGCATGGTCACCACATTCGGATCTGTGCTGACCGGACAGCTGATTGCGGTCGCTACGCTTGCGTTCATCATGGGGCCTGTTATTGAGCTGGGTCGAATCAACAGCCCGATTGATGGAGCACTTTTCGGTCTCCTTGTCGGCACTGGTATTGCAGGGGCCACTGCACTAGGACATCGCATGTTCTCGGGTCACGGTGCATTTGTCTGGCTGATTGAATCGGGGAACGACATCATCAATCTTGGTCTTGCCGGAGCAATCCTCGCGGCACTCCGATGATGCTGAACGACCACCGCACATGAGTATTGTTGTCTACGGCGCAGGTTATGTTGGGCTCGTCGCAGCCGCATGCTTCGCAGAGGTTGGCCATGACGTCTTGGCTGTTGACCTGAGCGAAGAGCGTTTGAAGAGCCTCGCTGCAGGTCGAGTCCCATTCGTTGAACCAGGACTTGATGCGCTGGTTGCTCGCGGAGTAGCGAGTGGTCGTCTCAGGTTTTCTGGCAACCCTGAGTCCGCGGCCGCACACGGAACCATCCATATGCTGGCTGTAGGGACTCCGTCTGCCACGGATGGGAGCACCGATGAGTCTCAGTTAATTGCTGCCGCCCACGCAATCGGTCGCGGGGCACAGGGTGATGTGATTGTGGTCCTAAAGAGCACCGCTCCGGTAGGCGCGGCTGAGCGCGTGATCGACGAAGTGCGACATGAACTTTCGCTGCGAAACTCGGGATTTCAGGCAGAGGTAGTTGTCAATCCAGAATTCTTACGGGCCGGAACTTCGGTCAAAGATTTTCTTGAACCCGACCGAGTTGTTGTTGGAGGAGAAAACCAGAGCGCAATCGCAACGGTTGCTTCCCTCTACACGCCATTTACTCCCGCCGAACGGATCTTTCGGATGGACCTCGCCTCAGCCGCACTCGTTAAGTACGCGGCCAACGCCATGCTCGCAACCCGTATCAGTTTTATGAACGAACTTGCGAATCTTGCCGAACAGCTTGGAGCAGACATTGCCGAAGTTCAGCGAGGGATTGGAGCCGATCCACGAATAGGGAGTAGCTACCTACAACCTGGAATGGGATATGGCGGATCCTGTCTCCCTAAGGACGTCGCTTCACTGATTGCAGTTGGTGAGGCCGCCGGGGCGACCATGGGTGTCATCCGTGCGGCGGCAGAGGCAAACAGCCTCCAGGCGCATCGAATCACTGAAAAGCTTGAACGACACCTCGGCGATCTCGCTGGGCGAACGATTGCGGTGTGGGGATTGGCATTCAAAGGCGGCACCGATGACCTCCGTGACGCACCAAGCCACACGCTGATTTCAGATCTCGTTGAATCTGGGTCGAGCGTGCGAGCGTACGATCCCGCGGCAGGCGAAGCGGCGCGACGCCTTTATGCAGACGAGGGTGACGTGACAATTGTCCCTTCTCTCCTCGCTGCCCTTGAGGGGGCAGATGCGCTGGCGATTGCCGCGGACTGGCCTGAATTCCGATCGCTCCCACTGTCGGATATCTCACGCGCCCTGGGTGAGCGCCTCGTTGTTGATGGTCGCAATCTATTCTCGCCAGAGGATGCCTCTGCTGCGGGCCTCACCTACGCCGCGGTCGGTCGCGGCGAAAACTGAACAAGGTGCAGAACACCGAGATTGTCCTGTTCGCGTATGACCGTCCGGACGCGCTGGAACGAACGATCGCGTCGCTCCGCATTGCACGTGAACTTTGGAAGCACGAACGCAATGCTACCGAACACCTCCCTCTCACTGTCGCACTTGACGGTCCTCGGTCCACCAAAGACAGTCAAGCGCGGGTGGCGGCAGTACACGCAATCGTGAGCAAACATCTGCCAGATGCAAAGGTCCACGCGGAAGCAACCAATCGCGGACTCCCAACGCTACTCCTAAACACCCTTGATCCACTCGTCTCAAGACCAGAGTTTCGGCGTGCCATCTGCATTGAGGACGACGTCGAAGTATCTCCCACTTTGTTGCTCGCTCTAGAAACGATCTCAGACAATATCGTCCGAGTATTCGGTGCGGCGAAGAGCCATGTAGTTGGCGCGGCACCGGCGCATCGCGATGGGAGCTTGGAGCATCAGGCACTCCTGGTGGATCGCGGTGCACATCTGGCCTCCGCCACAATGCTGCGTGACTATATTGAACGGTTTGAACTTGACGGCGCACATCGTGATGGCGCATACGGGGCGCGCAACCATGACGCGATCAAAGCGTGGAGCACCGAGCTCGCAGCACGCGAGCACCTTCCAGTCCCAACGGGAACGAGCCAAGACCGGATGCGAGAACTTGCGTGGCGGCGTGAGAACGTCCTCATGCGAGGAGCGCCGATGCGTCTCGTGCGGCACCGCGGACTGTGGGGACAGCACAACACCCCTTGGTATGCGCTGCGAACAGGGCAACTCTTTCAGCGTCTCGATCTTCGTTCATGGGAGGACACGGAACCCCGACTGCAAGAACCCTAAGAGTTGATGTGCCCCGCTATCTCGGTGGCAACATCTTCCCAACTTCGCGGAACAAAGTGCTCGCTGATTTCACGTGCGAGGCGTTCAGGCTCAGATCCTTCCCACCATTCATGAATCGCAAGGGATAGCTGTTCCTCGTTGCCAGCGGGGACTATTCGCACATATGGCGAGGTGTGCGCTGCCGGAACCGCATCTGTCGCGATTGATGGCCTCCCTGCAACGAGCGCTTCGCGAATGGGCATCCCCCATCCCTCAGCCTGTGATGGCATTACGAGAAACCGCGCGCGTGCGTACAGCGCTGCTAGCTGTTCGTCGCTTGCGTCGTGCTTCAACTGGATCCGTTCGCGTGCTCGCGGGTGCGCCTCAAGTGCCGCAAAGAACTCGCCATCTTGGGGATGCCGTCTCCCTACGATGACCAGTGTCGGGACTTCACCAATCTTGAGAGAGGCACGATCACCATTCTTCACCCATGTATCCCAAATGCGTACGAGAGAGGGCAGCCCTTTCCTTGGGTGGAGTGTTCCCACCGTGATCACGATCGGATCTGATTCACCCGTTAGCGTGGAGTGCGGAGTTGCCGCGGGGCCGCGCGCGAAGAGCGGATCTGCTGGGGACGCCACATGAACAGGACGTGCAGTCCGCAACCGAACCTGAGCCGCTACCTCGGGCGATACTGTGAAGAGAAGATCTGCGGCGCTAATGAGGTCATCCATGTCGCGTTTTGCGGCGCGGCCCTGTGAATCACCGAACCACTGTGGGTCTGTGGAAGGGAGTAGGTCGTGCACCAGAAGCGCGATTCGGAGATTGCGTGCTGCGGCGATCTTGACGGTTGCGTGCGCCATACCGGGTGAGATCCATGGGGCACCGAGCACCAAAAGCCAATCACCTGGGTTGGGAACGACTGTCGCACCAGCGCGCAGCGCGCTGACTTGAGAGAGTGCGGCGCGCGCAATCCCCCGCGCGGCTTCCTGAAGGCCCCGCGGGGCGAACGCGAGAAGTCGCAGTGCGGGTTCAGACAGCCGAGCGAGGCGTGCGCTCGAGGATGCTGCGGGCAGTGCCACTTCGCGAATGACCCCTCCGCCCACGTGCACCGGGCTGGCTTCATGCGACTGAATGAGCGCGGCGGCTATGCCAGATGCCACCCGTTGGATTCCTGTCGGGCGAGCGATTGCGGAACCGTAGACACGTAGGTCATCAACCGCAACAAGCAGGCGTGCCTTGCTTCGCTCCATCTTCTCCCTGTCGTCCCTATACGCCTCTACCGGCGAGAACGACTCGTACCGTTTGGATCACAATCCAAAGGTCCAAGAAGATTGACCAGCGCTGAATGTACTCAAGGTCGTCGCTCATTCGCTGTTCAAAGCTTGTATCAACCCTTCTTCGAACTTGCCAGAGACCGGTTACACCAGGGCGCACGGTGAGGCGCAGCCGGTGACGATCTTCGTATTGCGCGAGCTCATCAAGACCAGCCGGTCGCGGGCCAACGAGACTCATTCTTCCAGCAACAACGTCAAAAAGTTGTGGGAGTTCATCAAGGCTGAAGCGGCGCAGCGTGCGTCCCAGTGGTGTGATCCGAGGATCGCCCACCACCTTGAATGCGGGTCCGGTCGTCTGACTCTGTTCCCAGAGTGCCGCCCGCTCTGCGTCGGCGCCACGACGCATGGTGCGAAATTTTCTCAATCTGAATGGCCTTCCAAAGAGCCCTGCGCGTTCGTCTGAATAGAAGACTGGCCGACCATCTCGTAACAACACTGCGAGTGCCGTCACGCCAATTACGGGCGCAAGCACGAGGATTAGCGCGCTGGCAAGCACGACATCCAGGATTCGCTTCACAAGACGTTCAATTGGGCTGAGAACACTTGGATAGATCCAAATCATCCCAGCCTCCAAGATGATCGTTGGTCGTGGCAAGGCGCGCTCAATTCGTTCGAGTGAGATTGAGATGGGTTCACCCCGAGCTAGAGCCTGCTCTGCTTGAATCCCCAATTGAGGAAGTGGCACGATCGGCAACGCGTTCGATCCGTCGCTGGAGCGAGATCGGAGTCGAAGTCCAGTCGACGCAAACGCAATCAGAAGGGCTCCGAGGAGAACGAGCGCGCGACTCGCAAGTGCCTTGTCGAGCAAGTAGATCGCACCTGAGGCGGCGAGGAGCCAAATTACAGATGCGATAACGATGCGGCGCAAGGGGAGACGTGCCGATGGGTATCCGGGATCTACTGCCCGCATTGCAACTGGCCACAGGACTGCGGAGAGTGCTGCCACTACCCATAATGCGGGGCGATCAAGTTCTCGGAAGCCTCCTTCTGGCGCCGCAAACGCGATGCCAGTTGGGGCAAGTAGCTCGCGCGCCAGTGCGGCGATCGGAAGCGCAGAGATGCCGATCAGCAGGTCGCCTGCAACGAGTTGCACGCCACCGCGGCCAACGATCGGGCTCGTTCCGTGCTCTCGGCTCATGAACGGTCTCGTGCCATGCGGCGGAGTCTAACTGCCCGACTCCCGCACGATCATGCCCGCCGCAACCGTGCGGTTCGTGGACTCATCTACGAGGATGAAGGCGCCCGTCTGGCGATTGGAGAGGTAAGGGTCAACGAAGAGCGGCTTGGTGGAGCGGAGGCGGATGCGGCCGATCTCGTTGAGGGCGAGGCCCTCAACTCCCTCCACG
>CAIZYO010000026.1 GCA_903937225.1 uncultured Chloroflexota bacterium
TCGGCACCGGTGAGGCCCGCGTCAGCGGCGAGCGTGGAGAGCTTGGCCATGGAGAGCCCCGAGTCGGCGTTAATCGTTCCCGCACCTGCGTCAATCGTGACGCCAGCACTTCGGTTCAGCAAGACAATCCCACGAATCCCCGCGTCGCTGACGACGACGTTGCTCCCACGTCCGAGAATCCTGAGTGGCCACCCCTTGCTCTGTGCAAGGCGAACCACCCCGCGGAGAGTGAATCGATCGCGCACCGTGATGAGAAGATCCGCTGGTCCGCCAACGCGCATCGTCGTGTGCTCGGCAAGGAGCGCGTCGCGCTCTGCACGCAGCCCCACTCTTCGCTCAAGCTCACGTGCGGCCTCGTCTCTCGCGCCCCACGTTGTCTCGGTCATCCACGCCTCCCGAGGCGCAGCAAGATCTCCGCAATCTCCTCAGCGGACCCTGGCCGAGCAAGCGACGCCGCAGCTGCGCCTACTCGTTGACGAGCGGAGGCTACGGACATCTGCGCCACTTCTCGTAGAAGAATTTCAGGAGTGAGCGCCGCGTCGTCAATCACGATCGCTCCACCCACCGCTGCAAGTTCTTTTGCGTTAGCACGTTGGTGGCCACCCGCATACGGATACGGCACGATCATGGACGGGAGGCCAAGTGCAGCTGCCTCCGCAAGTGTTGATGCACCAGCGCGGCCGAGGAGCAGATCTGCCGAGATGAGGGCGTCCTCCATTGCACCACCCTGGAGAAAGCGCACGGGCCTATAGCGCGACTGCAACGCCTCAGGGAGTGCCGCACGAATCGCTTCAGCACGATCGAGTCCGTCTGCCGCAACATGCAACACCTGCCACTGGCGGAGCAGCTCGGGGAGGGAGCCTGCGAGTGCGCCTTCAAACCGCAACACACGCTGCGAGCCACCGAAGACGAGAAGGAGTGGCGCATCTGGAGTGATGCCGAGTCGGCCGCGCGCGGCGCTGCGATCACGCCCTTCAAAGCTTCGCACTGGTGTACCAGTCACGTACGTGTTGGGCCGGTTCCATGGTGCCTGCTCTGCGGTGGAGGGCCACGCTATGGCGCGCGCAGAGGCGAGCGGTGCAACGA
The DNA here is from genome assembly GCA_903937225.1 of uncultured Chloroflexota bacterium. GTDB lineage: Bacteria > Chloroflexota > Limnocylindria > Limnocylindrales > Limnocylindraceae > Limnocylindrus. The sequence continues at coordinate 1,087 of CAIZYO010000026.1, forward strand.
GGCGATTACTTCGCCCCGCCTGCACATTCCCCTCCCAGATCAGGCTCGGCGTCCTTGTCACCGCTGCGGCGAGTAGCGCAGGGATTGCAATGTAGCCACCGGTTGAGAAGAGGACATCCGGTCGAACGCGGCGCAAGTAACGGATCGCTTGTGGGATTGACCGCGCAAGGGCAAGGGCATCACGAAGGTTCGCCACGGGACCCGCCGCACTCACGCGCAGGCTTGGGGCGGCGAGGAGCGTCAGCGGGTATCCCTCAGTCGGGATGACCTCGCGTTCAATGCCGCGCTGGCCGCCGAGCCAGTGAATCTCAGCGTCTGGTCGTTGACGTTGGAGCGTACGAGCTACGGCGAGGCCCGGAAAGAGGTGCCCCCCCGTACCGCCGCCCGCGATCACCACGCGCATGGATCCCTCCGATCTCTTGAGCCCCCATCGTCTCACGCGAGACTGAGAGGAGCAGTCCAATGGCGCACATCAAGACGAAGAGTGACGAGCCCCCCTGCGAAAGTAGCGGGAGCGGGATCCCAGTCACAGGAAGAATTGCAAGAACGACGCCAATGTTCAGGAACGCCTGTCCACAGATCCAGACCACGATCCCAGTTGCCAGAAGTGCTCCGAAGGTGTCCGGCGCACGTCGTGCGACCCGCAGACCTCGAAGCGCAATCGCAATGAATGCGCCGATCACGACCACCGCGCCCAAGAAGCCGAACTCCTCGCCAACCACCGCAAAGATGTAGTCATTCCACGCGTACGGGATGATCACTCCACCCGGCTGCTGCGACGTCCCAATCCCCGTGCCAAAGATTCCACCCGTCGCGATCGCGATCAGCCCTTGGAGCGTCTGATAGGAGCCGCCTGTCGGGTCGCTGAACGGGTCCATCCAGTTGTTCAACCGCGCCGCCTGGTAGCTGCGGAGTGAGATACCAATCACGCTGACCGCCGCCGCCATCAGCGCTGTGCCGAACACCCAGCGGAGCGGTGCCCCTGCCGTGAAGAAGAGGGCGAACCCGATCCCTGCGACCACTGTTGCCGTCCCAAGGTCAGGGGCGATCAGTACGAAGAAGAAGGTTGCGCCGATCGCAGCCAGCGCTGGATAGAGAGTCCCCTCTTGCTCCATCAGGTGTCCACGATTTGCGAAGAAGTTGGCGAGGCATAGGATCAACGCTAGTTTCGCGAGTTCCGCTGCGTGAATGCTGATCGGACCAACAGAGAGTGATCTCCTTAGGCCTTGTTCGGTTGGAACTCCAGGGATCAGGACGAGGATGAGGAGCGCGAGTGAGCCAAGCAGCGCCGGTGTGGCGAACGGCCGCCAACGTCGATAGTCGATGCTCGAAAGGATTGCGAGTGCCCCGAGTCCCATGGCGGCGAAGAGGAGCTGCCGCATCCCCATGCCGTATGCGTCATCGGTACTGATGAGTGAGTTGAGTGCGGATGAAGAGAAGACCATCAGAACCCCGAGGCCGACAAGGAGGAGCGCGGGGAGGAGGATCCACTGATCTTCCGGCGGACGCTTCACCTGCAGGATGGACGCGACGGCCCGCCGTGGCGAGAATCTAGAGCGGCGCCCAGGCGCGAGCCGCGCACCGTCAAGAGGCGTCCCAGCAACTCGACGAACGATGCGACTCATCGGCGCTCCACTGCGGGGAGGGCGTGAACCGCTTCACGGAACGCTTCCCCGCGTGCGCCGAATGGATTGTTGAACATGTCAAATGATGATCCGATCGGACTCAGAAGGACGGTTGCGCGCGCCTCGCTCTCATGGAGCGTTGCGTTGGGGCTCGCCTCAGTCGTGGATAGGATCTTGCGAGCGAGCGCCCCGCCTCGCGCGACCGCATCAGGGATGCTCGTAGCTCGGTCAATCTCGGTCATGCCTGATGCGCGAAACATTGCCTCAAGCTCATCCGCAAGTTCACCGAACAGTACTGCCCCACTGCACTGGCGCACCACGATCGGTGCGAGCTCGCGGAGGTCCAAGCCCTTACTTCGCCCTCCTGCAAGTAACACCAGCGGCTTCCGAAAGCTTGAGACGGCGGCGGCGACCGCGTCCGGTTGTGTTGCCTGCGCGTCATTCACGTAGCGAATGCCATCAAGAACTGCGATCGTTTCAAGCCGGTGCGGGACACCGCGGAAGGCGGCGACCGCCGAACGAATGGCGTCTGGTGCGATCCCAGCAGCCAGGCCCACGCTCGCGGCGGCGAGAACATTGCTGATGCTGTGCTCACCAGGGAGTGCGATCTCGTCCACTGGAAGGATTCGTCCGCCCGGTCCAGTGGCGGCGATCCCGCCTCCGCAACGTGCGGAGCGCGGTACCCCCGCTGCAACGATCCACCCATCTACAACGCCGACTCCCCCAGGGACGGGTCGCTCTCTGCGATACCCAATGGTGGTCACACGACCGATCCCAGCGAGCGATGCGGTGACGGGGTCGTCAAGGTTCACGATCAGCAGGCCACCGTCGGCGACACGATCGGCGAGGATCCGCTTCACCTTGCGGTAGCCGTCGACGGTGCCGTGCCGATCAAGATGATCCACGGTGATGTTGGTATAGACAGCAACGTCAATGCTGCTGTGCAGTGATGGGAGTTGCAGCTCTGAGAGCTCGAGAACGACGCGCGCGTCGCGCGAGAGATCCATCGCCTTACCAATAAGAGGAGCCCCGTTGTTCCCGCCGAGCTCTGCAGGGTGGACGGCGTCCGACGCGAGGATCTGTGCGATCAAGTTACTGGTCGTGGTCTTCCCCTTGGTCCCCGTGATGCCAACTCGCCACCGAGCGCCAAGGAGTCGAATGGTCCACTCGGGCTCGCTAATCAGGATCGGCCCCTTGAGTGCAGGATCTGCAGTCGGACCGATCGCTCGTTCCGCGTACTCCGCAAGGGGTTTGGCGACGTGCGGCTTGACGGTAGGAAAGCCGAGCGTCACTGCGGGACTGTGCACCACAACATCTGCGATTGCCAACAGTGGAGCAAGGTCCGCAGCTGCTCCGAACGCCAGCGCCACGGTCCCATCGGAGAACTGGTCGACTGCAGCGGCCAGAGTGTTCGCTTCGGCGCTGTCGTGAAGGGTTACGTGCGCACCATGAGCAACCGCAAAGGCGGCGACCGCCTGCCCTGTTCGTCCAGCGCCGAGCACAACCACGTTCGCGTTGCGGAGGCTCCCCCCTGCAACGGCGTTGGGCTCAAGATCGGCGAGTGAGAGCGCGGCGGGCACCACTAGATCCCCACGCCGCGCGTGGCGAGGAAGGTGACGATCCCAAGGATCCCGCCGATCGCGCCGATCACCCAGAAGCGGAAGGTGATCTGGGTCTCCGCCCATCCGAGTCGCTCAAAGTGATGATGGATTGGGGTGAAGAGGAAGAGGCGACGACCGGTGAGCTTCATGCTCGCCACCTGCAAGATCACCGAACCCGTCTCCACAACGAAGATGATCCCGATAAGCGGGAGGAGGAGGATGTGGCCGGTGACAAGTCCTGTCACCGCAAGCGCGGCGCCGAACCCCAAGGCGCCCGAGTCTCCAATGATGACGCTGGCGGGATGGATGTTGAACCAGAGGAATCCGATCAGCGCGCCCGCAACAAGTGCGCATAGGATGGCAACGTTCAGCTGGCCTGGCGCATTCAGGAGCGCGATCACCATGTAGCTAATCCACGCAAACACCATGGTGCCGCCAGAGAGTCCATCGAGACCATCAGTTAGGTTGACGCCGTTGCTCGTGGAGACGATCGCCACGATCGCCACGGCGATCCAGAGTGCGGGGGCGATCGGCACTTCGCCCACGAACGGGACGACGAGCGAGGCGAAGGCGAAGTGCTGCTGGATATAGATCGCGGAGATCACCGAGACGCCGATCTGCCAGAGCAGCTTCTGCCGAGCAGAGATCCCGATCCCGGTTCGTGCATTCAGCCAGTCATCGAACGCACCAACAAGTGAGACGCCGAGGAGCGCGAGGAGGATCGCGTAGGTTGATGCATCTACCGCATCCAGCAGGAGGGAGAGCGCGATCACGACGCCAACGAGGAGGAGTCCCCCCATCGTGGGAGTTCCCTCTTTCACAATGTGCCAGTCGGGTCCGAACTCGCGACGAACCCGCTTGCCGAATCCGCTATGGCGGAGGAGGCGAAGATATGACGGCATCAGCAGCGCCACGCAGGCGAATGAGAGGACGAGTGCCTGCACGATCGCGATCATGCGACACCACCGCTCAGACGTTCGTGGAGCGCCGTAACCAGTCGCTCAAGCGCAACAGCGCGTGAAGCCTTGATCAAGACCGTGTCGCCCGTGCGCGCGCGATCAGCAATGAGTCCAGCGCCTGCCGCGATCCCGCCCTCATCGGCAGAGAGACGCACGATCTGATCGACGGTCATGCCAGCACTCCGGGCGCCCTCTGCAATGCCGTCCGCCTCGCTCCCAAA
>CAIZYO010000027.1 GCA_903937225.1 uncultured Chloroflexota bacterium
CCTCCGCGCCGGACGCGTAGAGAGCCGCTGATGAAGCCAGAGATTCATCCCATGTACAACCAGATCGAGATCACGTGTCTCGCATGCAGCACCAAGTTCAGCGTCGGTTCAACGCGCTCGAGCGAAATGAAGACCGAAGTCTGCTCGAACTGCCACCCGTTCTTCACGGGGAAGCAGATCTTGCTCGACACCGCTGGACAGGTGGAGCGATTCCAGAAGCGCCTCGGGCGCTCGCGCTGATCTCCGTGCGACGCCGCTGTGGCGTCGTTGCTCGACGCGCATCACACCTGATCGCATTAGCACTCGCGGCTGTCGCCGCGCCTACGCGCACGCTTGCGTACGGCGGACAGGCCCTTGTGGACGGCATCCTCATGCGCGGACCAGCACACATTGGCGTCGCGATCCGCGTTCCAGATGGGAGCATCCTCACCACGAGCGAGCAGCTTCCTAACGGGCGAGTGCGCCGGATTGCGGCGCGACTCCCAATCGCGCGCGGCGTGGTGATCCTTGTTGAGACGCTGATCCTTGGGAGTCGATGGTTGATGCGAAGTGCAGAGATCTCTTCGGGTCAGTCAACAATTGGTGTTCCGAGCAGTCGTTCGGATCGCGCAATCTCTGGTGTGACCGTGGTCCTCACCTTTGCCTTTGTGATTGCGCTCTTCAATATCGTCCCTGCGCTCGGTGCTTCGTTTGCCCTCGGTGTTGTAGGTATTGAATCGTTGTTTGCAGAGCGCGCACTCGATGGCGTGCTGCAGATCGGCGTGCTTCTGGTCTATCTCTCACTTGCTGGGCGCAGTCGCGACATTGATCGAACATATCGGTATCACGGCGCAGAGCATCGTGCGATTCACGCGCTGGAGAACGGCGGCGCGTTGACGCGCGCCGAACTCGCTCGATGGCCAACGGCGCACCCTCGCTGCGGCACCGAATTTCTTGTTGTGGTGATCCTCGTCAGCTTGGTGAGCTTCTCGCTCCTCGGTCGACTTGACGCGCTCGCTACTGTGGTGAGCCGCGTGATCGGCATCCCGCTCGTTGCAGGAGTCTCCTATGAAATCTTGCGACTCCTCGGGAAGTACCGCACCAATCCGATCGCACGCGCGTTCGCCGCCCCCGGACTCGCCGTCCAGCGAATCACCACGCGCAAGCCTGACGACGAGATGCATGACGTGGCCATTGCAGCGCTCACGGTGGCGGTGGAGGCGGATGGGGGGAGCGCCCCCGCAGGATCCGAGCGCCCGGCGTGGGGGAGCCTAACGGCGGAGGCGCCGCATGGCTGACCTCGCACAACTGGAGGCACGACTAGCGATCGCACTGCGCACCCGAGCGGAACTTGAGGAGCAGCTCACACAACCCGAGGTGCTCGCAGACCACACGGCGCTGGCACGAATCGGTCGCGAGCTTTCGCGCACCGCACCGCTCGCCGAAACAGCAGCGGCCCTCACAGACGCACGTGCACGTCAGACGGATGCAAAGGGGATGGAGCTCGACCCTGGCGCGGACGCCGAGATGCGCCTCCTCGCCGCCGCAGAGCGAGCCGCCGCAGAGGAGATTGAGCGCGACATTATTGAGCGACTCCCCGCACTCCTCCTTGATCCGGATCCGAACGACGGAAAGGATGTGCTCATTGAGGTTCGTCCTGGGGCGGGGGGTGACGAAGCGGGGATTTTCGCCGGTGAACTCTTCCGTGCGTATTTGCGATACGCCGAACGACGCGGCTGGAAGGTTGAAGTTGACGGGCTGAGCGAGACGGCACTCGGTGGCGTGCGCGAGGCGATGGCCGAGGTGAGTGGGACCGGTGCATGGGCAGCGTTCAAATGGGAGTCGGGCGTGCATCGCATTCAGCGCGTACCTGCCACCGAATCTTCTGGACGCATCCACACCAGCACCGCCACGGTGGTGGTACTCCCAGTCGCGGAGGCGGTGGATTTCGTCATTCCAGAGGGTGACATTCGCATTGACGTGAAGCGCGCCTCCGGCCACGGCGGTCAAGGCGTCAACACCACAGACTCCGCCGTTCGCATCACGCACATTCCGAGCGGCACGGTGGTTGAAATGCAAGACGAGCGCAGCCAGTTGCGCAATAAGGAGAAGGGGCTCGCAATCTTGCGCAGCAGACTCCTGGCCGCAGAGGAGGAGCGCAAGCGCAGTGCGAACTCTGTTGCACGAAAGGCGCTCATTGGAAGCGGTGATCGAAGCGAAAAGATTCGCACGTACAACGGTCCGCAGAATCGCGTAACCGA
>CAIZYO010000028.1 GCA_903937225.1 uncultured Chloroflexota bacterium
CCCTCGCACCTGAACGCGTGCGTGGGCTCGCACTCATTGACGCTGCGATCGGCGCATCTTTCGGAGACGGCCCCGCAACTTCGGCCCTGCAAGCCTCGCCTCTCCGCCGCGCCGCTCGCATCCTGATTCGCAGTGCCTTCACAGAAGCAACGTTCGGCGAACTGCTCAGCTCTGCGTTCGCCGTGAAGTCCGCCGCAACGCCAGAGATGATCCGCGGATATGCAGCCGCGTCACGACTCCCAGAGTGGGATGCCGCGCTGCTCGGCGTATTGAGGGACGGAAGTAGGAACGCGCTCACTCAACCAATCGCGGAGATTGTGTCGCGCGCTGGCGCGCCGATCCCCACGCTGATTCTCTGGGGGGCTGACGACAGTTGGGTGCCACTCTCCGCGGGAGAGTCGCTGCGCGATGCGCTCCCTGCCGCCACGTACGTGGTGCTGCCGGGGCTCGGCCATGTGCCATTTGAAGAGGACCCTGAAGGCTTCACTCAAGCGATGCAGGAGTGGCTCGCCGCGCTGAAATAGCGCACAGAAATTGATCAGAGAGGTTGGCTGGCGCGCTAGGATTCGAACCTAGGATCCCCTGCTCCAGAGGCAGGTGCCTTACCGCTTGGCCACGCGCCAACGGCTGTGATCGTAGCGCAGCAGGCGCCCCTCGTCAGCCGCGCGAGCGCGAACACGGCAAGATAGGCGCTATGAGTACGGCGAAGCGGACCCCAAACTCTCAGGAGGTCCTGACCCCCGCCGAACGGCGCACCCTCGCCGCCCTCGCTGAAGGATTTGTCCCTGGCGGCGGCACGGCGCGAGCGGCGGCCGCCGAGCGCGCGTTTGCAACCGTCGTCGATCCGGAACTCGTCAAACAACTGCGACTTGTGTTGCGCCTTATTGAGATGCGCGCAGGGAGTCTCCTGATCGGTGGACGGGCGGTGAAGTTCAGCAGCCTCCGTGGGGGCGAGCGAGACGAATACCTTCAGCACTGGGTGCAACATCGAATTCCACTGCTGCGTAGCGCCGCTTCCGCTCTACGCAAGTTGCTCTGCTTCTTGGCCTATGCGGATGCAGACGAACCAGGCGACCCAAAGCTCCGTGCGCGCCTTGATTCGATCGGCTACAACCCGAAGCCGAATGCCGCTACGCGCGACTACTCCAAACTCGTCGCGTTTGATCCGCAGCAGGCGCAGCGAATCGCGGTCGACGTTCTGGTGATCGGCTCAGGTGCGGGTGGCGGCTCAGTGGCCCGCGATCTCGCGCGCGCGGGGAAACGCGTCATGGTCATTGAGGCGGGGGCGCTCTATGACGAGCGGAGCTTCCCCACCAGAGAGCGTGATGCGTATGAACGCCTCTATCTGGACTCTGGGTTCACCGCCACCGACGATGCCCATATCGCCATCCTCGCCGGCGGCACCGTTGGCGGCGGAACCACGGTCAACTGGATGACCTCTATCCCTATCCCGGATCGCGTCCGCACCGAATGGGAGGAGCAGCATGGCGTTGAAGGGGTTGCGTCAGCGGCATTCAAGAGTGACTTGAACGATGTGCTCGTCGAAGTTGGTGCGCAACCGTCCGCAAAAATCCCACCGAAGGATGCGGCGATCTTCCGCGGCTCCGAACTTCGTGGCTGGAGTGGAGAGAGGATCCAGATGAATCGCGCCGAGTGTGGCGACTGTGGAACGTGCGGGTTCGGCTGCAAGCGCGGCTCCAAGCAGTCCACCCTCCGACTCCACCTCCCTCAAGCGCTTGAGGCTGGCGCGCACCTCATCCCAGACTGCAAGGCGGAGCGCCTGATCATTACAAATGGAGAAGCTCGCGGCGCAGTGGCAACGTACGGAACTCGCGCGGGGGCGCCGCGCACGCTGGAAATCATTGCCCCGCAGGTGGTCGTGAGTGGCGGTGCACTGCGCACGCCGCTGCTCCTGCGCCGCAGCGGA